>CAITMP010000123.1 GCA_903893525.1 uncultured Acidobacteriia bacterium
CACCAAGGCATTCGATATGATGGCCCCTGTGAAATCCCGTAGACAGTTCATAGGCGGTGCGGCCACGCTGGGTACTCTCGCGGTAGCTGCCGAGACTTCGGCCCAAATACCGAGTCCGGCCAATCGCCCCAACATCGTCTACCTCCATTCCCACGATTCCGGGCGCTACCTCCAGCCCTACGGCCAAAACATTCCAACGCCCCGCATTGCGAAACTGGCCTCCGAAGGCGTGCTCTTCCGCCAGGCGTTCAGTGCCGCCCCGACCTGCTCGCCCAGCCGTGCCTCCCTCCTCACCGGCCAGTGCGCCCACCAAAATGGCATGCTCGGTTTGGCGCACCGCGGCTTTTCCCTGACGGACTATTCGCACCACATCGCCCATACCCTGCGCAAGGCGGGTTACCGTTCCGTTCTGGCCGGTTTGCAGCACGTTGCCCAGACACCGGAACGCATCGGCTTCGACGAAATTGTCAGTCCGAAGGGCACCGGAGCCGCCGTCGTGGCCCCCGCAGCAGCCAAGTTTCTCGACAGCCGTCCCGCCCAGCCGTTCTTTTTGGATGTCGGTTTCTTCGAAACCCACCGCGAGTACCCGGAACCAACGGCGGATGACGATCCCCGGTACCTCCAGCCGCCGGCGCCGATGCCGGACACCCCGCAAACCCGTCGGGACATGGCCGGGTTCCGGGCCAGCGCCCGCCAATTGGACAAAGGCGTCGGGCAGGTGCTGGATGCGCTGCAGCGCAACGGGCTGGCGGATAACACCATTGTCATCAGCACCACGGACCACGGCCTCGCCTTCCCGCGCATGAAGTGCAATTTGACCGACGCGGGTTGGGGGGTATCCCTAATTATCCGTGGACCGGGCGACTTCCGGGGCGGCAAGGTTTGCGACGCGATGGTCTCCCACCTCGACATCTTTCCCACGCTGTGCGAGATTCTGCAGATTGAGAAACCGTCGTGGCTCGAAGGCCGCTCCATCCTCCCGGTGCTCCGGGGTGAGAGGAAGGAGATCAACGACGAGGTTTTCGCCGAAGTCAACTACCACGCCTCCTACGAGCCGGCCCGGGCTGTCCGCACGCTCCGCTACAAGTACATCAAGCGCTTTGGCGGTCGGACACTACCCGTTCTGCCCAACTGCGACGACGGTCCCAGCAAGGACCTGTGGCTCGAATACGGCTGGAAGCAGCGGGAGGTTGCCCAGGAGGAGCTTTATGATTTGCTCTTCGATCCGGCCGAGCAAAACAATCTGGCTGCGGATCCGAAATTTTCGACCGCCCTTGCCGACATGCGTTCCCGGCTGCAACGCTGGATGTCCCGCACAAATGACCCGCTCCTGAAAGGACCCGTCCCCGCGCCTGCCGGTGCCAAGGTCAATCCGGTGGACGGGATTTCGCCCCGTGAACCGGCCGTGGATGCGGCTACCGGAAAGTAAAACCATGCGCGCACTCTCCATTCTTCTTCTTGCCACCGGCCTCGCGACCGCTGCTGACAACCCGCTCTATGTCTTCGACAACGGCACCGGCCGCGGCGAATTGACGGTCCAGCGACAGGTGGACCTGACCAAGCGGACAGGCTACGCCGGAATTTTCTTCTCGGGCACCAAGGACATTCCCGCCTTGGTCGCGGCCCACAAGGCGGCGGATCTCGAAGTTGTGGGGATTTACACCGGCATGAACCTGTCGGACCCCAAACCGTCCTATGACCCCGGACTTCCCGCCGCGATTGAGGAGCTTCGGGGCACAGGGGCGCTGATCACCTTTACCATCAACGGCAAGACCGCCGACAAGCAGGTCAACACCGGGGACGACGTCGCTGTTGCAGTCGTCCGCGAGGTTGCGGACATGGCCGCGAAAGCGGGCCTGAAGATGGCGCTATACCCTCATTACGGCATGCATGTCGCCCGGGTCGAGGACGCCCTCCGCGTGATCGAGAAGGCTGCGCGGCCGAATCTCGGCTTGGTCTTCAATCTCTGCCACTGGCTCCGGAGCGGCGACGAAGCAAATCTCGATCTGCGCCTCAAGCAGGCGTTGCCGCACACTTTCATGGTGAGCATCAATGGTGCCGAACATGACGGGGACTGGGATCGACTGATCCAGCCCCTCGACCGGGGCGCCTACGACACGAAGGCGTTTGTGGCAAAGGTTCGGCGGCTGGGCTACCAGGGGCCAATCGCGCTGCAGTGCTACAACGTCAAGGGGGATCGTGAGGAAAATCTCCGGCATTCCATGGCGGCATGGCGGACTTTTTGAAACAGGCGTAGAATGGAGTCGATGGGATACCCGGCCCGTGCCAAACGCTTGAAATACTATTTCGCTGGCGCGGCTGTCGGCCTCGGGCTGTATGGCGTCGTTGTTCTGGCAACAGGCAAACAGCAAATTGCTTCCGCGTTCCTTATGGCGCAGGCATGCGGCGGTTTGACTCTGCATTTCGCGCAACGGAAGGGAATCCTGCCCGAGCCTGAATACCCCAAGCCAGTGACGCTCTTCCCCGGCGGAATTCCCACTCCAAAGACGGACCAATAATGGCCAGAGGACCCCTAACCCCCGATGAAGTCCGCCGGTACCATGCCGACGGCTACGTGCTAGTCCGCGGCATGTTCGACCATGCGGAAATCGCCCTGCTGCACCGTTCCGCCAAGCAGGACAAGGCTCTGGACGACCATTCTTTCGGCCGTGCAGACGACCAGGGCGGAGTTGTCCGACTCTCCCTCTGGAACCACCCCGGCGACGGAATTTACGGCATGTTCGCCCGCTGCCGTTCGATGGTCGATTCCGCCGAAGCGCTTCTTGGCGGCGAGGTTTACCACTATCACTCCAAGATGATCATGAAGGACGCACGCGTCGGCGGCGCATGGGCCTGGCACCAAGACTACGGCTACTGGTATCAGAACGGTGTCCTGTTTCCCCTGCTGACCAGCGTCTTCATCGCTGTCGATCCCGCCACGCGTGAAAACGGATGCCTACAAGTTCTGAAGGGGTCGCATTTGGCGGGCCGGGTGGAACATATTCTAACGGGTGACCAAGCCGGTGCCGACGCGGAACGGGTGCGGGAGCTCGCCGCGCGGCTGGAATTGGTCCACGTGGAAATGGAACCTGGCGACGCGATTTTCTTCGACGCCAATCTGCTCCACCGGAGCGACCAAAACCACTCCGACAACCCGCGTTGGTCCATGATCTGCTGTTACAACGCGGCCCGCAACGATCCGTACAAGGATTCGCACCATCCACGCTACACACCACTCCAAAAGGTGGATGACGCCCTGATCCTGGAGGTCGGCGCGACGCGGTTCGCGGAGGTTGCAGCAGTTGGATGGCTCGATCCGGAACGCGATTCGAGTGCCTCCAGCCTGAAGGATTCCGGGGAAGTGATAAGTTAGGCTCGTGCGCCTTATTCTACCCATTGCCCTCGTTTTCACTTGCAACCTTGCAGCCCAGGACATCCCGGCAGGCCAGCGGTCTTTTGAGAACCGTTGCGGACGCTGCCATGGGGCGGAGGGGAACGGGAGCGAAATGGGTCCTTCCATTTACAACGGACTCTCGCAGCGGACCGACCAACAGCTCGGGGTTCTGATCCGTACCGGTGTGCCGGGCCGGATGCCGGGCAATCAGATCAACGACGAGGACCTTGGACAACTAACGAAGCACCTGCGCTCGCTTCAGGCCAAGAGCCAGGCGCGACCCAGCCAACGGGTCAAGGCACTGCTCACCAACGGCAAGACCCTCGACGGTGTCCAGCTCGGCCAGGGCTTTTCCGACATGCAGGTTCGCACCGATGACGGAAAGGTCCACCTGTTGCGACGCGAAGGCGACAAGTTCCGCGAGGCCGCAGCCGGTGTGGACTGGCCCGGATTCAATGGCGATCCGCGGGGAAACCGCTACACGACGCTCGACCAGATCACCAAGGCGAACGTCCGCCAAGTATCCGCGAAGTGGGTTTTCAGCATCCCGAACGCGACACGGTTGCAAGGCACGCCGGTGGTGGTTGGCGGCATCATGTATGTGACGACGGTCAACCAGTGCATCGCGCTGGACGCCGGTACCGGTCGCCAGATTTGGCGCTGGTCGCGGCCCACCACGCCGGGCACCGTTGGCGCGGGTTCCAACCGCGGGGTGGCGTCCTACGGCGACAAGGTTTTCATCGCGACCGACAATGCGCATCTGGTGGCGCTGAACCGCTATACCGGTGAAGAGGTATGGGATTCCGAGACGGCCGATTTCCGCCAGAACTATTTCGCAACGGGTGCGCCGGTGGCCGTGGGCAATCTGATCCTGACGGGCGTCGGCGGCGGCGAGCACGGCACGCGCGGTTTTGTCGCTGCCTACAATGCCGAGACCGGCAAGGAAGCGTGGCGCTTTTGGACCATTCCCGCCGCCGGGGAGCCCGGTGCCGATTCCTGGAAGGGTGCGGACCGGGAGCATGGCGGCGCTCCCACTTGGCTCAGTGGCACCTATGATCCAGAACTGGACACGGTCTATTGGCCGATCGGCAATCCGGCCAAGGAATACAACGGCGACCAGCGCGGAGGCGACAACCTCTATTCCGATTGCGTGGTTGCACTCGATGCCAAGACCGGAAAGCTGAAGTGGTATTTCCAGTTCACGCCCCACGACCTGTGGGATTGGGACGCCACCGAAACGCCCGTCCTGCTCAATGCCAACTTCCAAGGACAGCCGCGCAAACTATTGGTCCAAGCCAACCGCAACGGATTCTTCTATGTTTTGGACCGCACCAACGGCAAGGTGCTGCTGGTGAAGCAGTTCGTCCGGAAAATGACCTGGGCGACAGGGATGACACCGGAAGGGCGTCCCATCAAGGCCCCCAACCAGGAACCGTCGCCCGAAGGCACTTTTGTCTGCCCCTCGCAGGACGGCGCGACGAATTTCTACTCGCCATCTTTCAATCCGGCCACAGGCCTGTTCTATTTCCATGCCTTTGAAAGCTGCAGCATTTATAATAAGCGCGACCAAACGACCTGGGTGGCGGGACAAACCTATCTGGGTGGTGTCCAGCGCGGCGCTCCGGGCGAGGTCCGCGAACACTATCTGAAGGCAATGGACATCTCGACCGGTACGGTCAAGTGGGAATTGGCCCAGCCGGGACCGTCGCAGAGCTGGGGCGGAACCCTGGCCACTGGGACCGGACTCGTGTTCTTCGGCGAGGAGAACGGGGCCATGATGGCCGCCGATGCCTCCACGGGCAAGCCGATGTGGCGCTTTGAGACCAACACGCTGTGGAAGGCGTCGCCGATGGCGTATTCGTTCGACGGCAAGGAGTATATTGCGGCCATCGCGGGCGGAAATGTCATTGCTTTCGGCCTCCCGGATTAGCCTCTACCGCAACGGAATCAGGATCAGGTCTTCCAGACGCTGCGCAGCGTCGTCGAGTTGTCCGGCGAACCGGTCGGCAACGGACGGAAATCCGCGAAGGTGCCATAGGACCTCACCCGCGATCCATGCTCCCTCGCGAAGTACGGTGATGCCGACGCCGCCCAAGTGGTTCTCCAGTTTTTGCAGGTCGGGGATGGAATCGCCGGGTAGCATCACCATCAGCTGTTTGCGGCTTTCGGCGATCAGCGATTCGAGGAGCGCGTTCACGCGGGTAAAGTCCTGGTGCTCCACGGAGCTGTGCTGCATTTCGACTCCGGTGTCTTGGCATGTTTTCACCAGGGCCAGCGCCAAGTCGTGCGAAATGTGGGCGTTGATTCCAGCCAGCGCCAACTGGATGCGGGCCATCCGCCGGTCCATCCGGGCGTTGAACAGCACCTGCCAGCACTTGGAGGGGATGCCTCCGGCAAGTTCGGTGCGGAGCGCATCCAGGTAGAGCCCCGCGAAAACTACATCCAGCCGTTGCAGCCAGGCTTGGTTGTGCCACGTGATTCCGCCGCCGCCGGGGGAGCTTACGGTTTCCTGAACGGACTTGGTGACGGTCCAATACTGCCAGTTGAACCACTTGAGCCCGTCGTCGTCCGGGAGGGCATTGTGGATGGCTTCCAAAGTTGCCATGACGTCCGCCACCGACTGGGGGTTGGAACCGGGTAAGACCGACAAGATGCTTCGGAGATGGTCGTTGACTTCGGGGTTAGCCAGATCCATGCGGAGATCGTACCATGTCGCGCGTCCTATGATGGAGAGAAGCCGCCGCCCCGCATGGACGTAATTTTCCCGGTACCGGACGATCCGGCAGCACTCGCCGAATTGCTGGAGACGATCCCCAACCAACCGGCGGTATTTCTTCTTTGGCCACGAACCGGGCCGGGGTCAGCCGCGGTCTCCCCGACATTGCTCCGCACCAATGTACTCCGCCGACGGCTGGGCAAGTTGCTGTCAGGGACCTATCTTGGGATGGTGGAGCGGGTGGAATACCACCTTACCGGCTCACGGCTGGAGACCCAATTTGTTCTGCTGGAACTGGCCCGGACCCACTTCGGCTCGGCTCGGCGGGAGCACGTGCGGCTGCGATTCCCGTACTACCTCCGGTTGGCCTTCTCGAACCCGTTTCCGCGAACCCGGATCACAAAGCGGCTGGCCCGATCCCCGGCAGTCGGCTGCGACCGCCATCCGGTCACGGTTGGGCCGTTCCAATCGCGCACCACCGCCGCCGCCTTCGAATCGGAATTCCTGGATCTATTCCAGTTGCGCCGATGCCAGGAAAACCTGGCACCCTCACCCCAACATCCCGGTTGCATCTACGGCGAGATGAACCGCTGTCTGCGACCCTGCCAGCAAGCCGTCGGTCCCGAGGAGTACCTTGGCGAGGCCGACCGTGTGGCGCTGTTTTTGAACACCGGCGGTCGATCCCTGCTCGATTCGGCCTTGGCGGCGCGCGAACGGGCCAGTCTGGAGATGGACTTCGAAGGCGCGGCAATGCTCCACCAGCGGGTCAAACGCATTGAAGCCGTGGCAACCGTCCGCGATGAAATGGCCAGGCCATTGGACCACCTGCACGCCGTGGCCGTCCTGCCCGCGGCATCGCCAACTTCGATCACTCTGGGGTGGCTCAAACGGGGTGCCTGGTGCGGGTTTACCCTGCTCGATTTCGACAGCGCGCCGGATCCGGACAAGCCGCAAGCCGCCTCGCTCGATACCCGGTTGCGGGAGACGGCTGCCGCGCTCGCCGAGCCGGAACCCGGCCCCGTCGAGCGCATGGAGCATCTGGCACTGCTATCGCGCTGGTTCTACTCCTCCTGGCGCGATGGGGAGCTATTGCTGTTCGACGATTGGGAGAAGCTGCCCTACCGGAAGCTGGTGAACGCCGTATCGCGGGTATCCAAAGGCCAAAATCGCACCGACCTAAAATAGCCATTGACAAGCAGGCTCAATATTGTGCATTCTAAATGCATAATATGTCTTCCCCCACTTCCAGCCTTTTTGAACAGATTGGCGGCCAACCGGCCGTCGAAGCCGCCGTTGACAACTTCTACCGTCGCGTTCTGAGCGACGACACGGTGTCGCACTTCTTCGACACGGTCGACATGGACCGCCAGCGGGCCAAACAGAAGGCGTTCCTGACGATGGCGTTCGGTGGTCCGCACAACTACTCCGGCAAGGACATGCGGGCCGCGCATGCCCGCGTGGTGGTTGACGGTCTGAACGACGCGCACTTCGACGCAATCGTTGGGCACCTGGGCGGCACGTTGGCGGAACTCGGGGTTGCACCGGAATTGATCGCGCAAGTTGCGGCGATTGCCGAATCCACCCGTGCCGACGTGCTGGGCCGCTAATGCCATCCGTTTCATTCGGGAGCCACGTCTGCCAGCTGCACGACGGCGAAACGGTCCTGGACGGGTTGCTGCGCCACGGCATCCCGGTCGCCCACGCCTGCAAGGCCGGTAGCTGTGGTTCCTGCATTTTGCGGGTGGTTTCCGGCACGATTCCGGACTCCGCACAGTCGGGATTGAAGGATTCCTGGAGGGCGCAGGGATGCTTCCTCCCCTGCGTATGCCGCCCCGTCGGCGATCTCGCTCTGGCCGAGCCCGGTGTTGGTGCTCGTGCGGCTGCGCGCATTGCTTCCTTGCGCCTGCTGAGTGCCGACGTCATCGGAGTGCGAATCGCTCCGGAACAGGAATTCGAATACCGGCCCGGCCAATACCTCACCTTGTTCGCAACTCCGACGCTGGCCCGCAGTTACTCGATTGCCAGCCTGCCTTCGGATGGCCGCATCGAGCTGCACGTGCGCCGAACCCGGAACGGACTTATGAGTGGCTGGCTTTTCACCGAAGCACAACCCGGCGATCCCGTGCAACTCCAGGGCCCCTTGGGCGATTGCTTCTACACTTGCGGCAACCAAGACCAGCCGCTGCTCCTGGCCGGAACTGGAACCGGGCTGGCTCCACTGTACGGAGTGCTGCGTGACGCCCTTTCATCGGGGCATCGAGGTCCGATATCCCTCTTCCACGGGGCGCTCGGGCCCGCGGGCCTTTATCTGGGCGACGAACTTCGCTCGTTGTCCAGTCGCTATCCAAACTTCACCTACACACCCACTACAGATCCGATCGACCGGGTAGTGGCGGCGCAAGTCCCAAAAACGACGGGTTACCGGGCCTTCGTTTGTGGCGACCCCGCTGTGGTGCAGCTGTTGAAGCGGAAGATCTTCCTCGCCGGGGCCGCCATGCGGGAGATACACTCGGACGCATTCCTTCCAGCCGTTGCCTGACTCGATACCGCGGCTCGGGAGCGCCGGTTATGGCGACCTGGAAAGGTAGCAGCAGCCAAGAATGGCTGCCCTGCAATTGGTATGTACCGGGGAGATGGTGTACAGAATGTACCGGGGAGATGGTGGACACTTTCATGGGAAGACGATGGAGTCATGCCG
>CAITMP010000124.1 GCA_903893525.1 uncultured Acidobacteriia bacterium
ACGATCCCCACGCGTAGCACCAATACATCAGCAGGATGATGCGGATCTGCGGACTCGCCGCCAGCACCCGCCACGGCAGCGCCGCATGCTGTCCCGGTGCCTTGGCGACCGGAGCCGGATCCCGGTACCAGAGCAGCCACACCGCAGCCCACACCGCGCCAACCGCACCCAGCACCAGGAACGTGTTCCGCCACCCGATCCACGCCTGCATCGGCACCACGATCAGCGGGGAGAGCGCCCCTCCAAACCGGCTCGCAGCCCAGATGTACCCCTGGCAGCGCGCATGCTCCTTCGGCGGGAACCAGCGCGCGATTACCCCCGACGCATTCGGATACGCCCCGGCCTCCCCGGCGCCGAACAGGAAACGGATGCCCAGCAACGGCCAGAATCCAGTCGCCAAGCCTGTCAAGGCCGTAAAGCCCGACCACCACACCACAATCCGGGCCAGCACCCCGCGCTGTCCGTTCCGGTCCCCCATCGCGCCCGCCGGAATTTCAAACAGCGCGTAGGCCAGCACGAACGCGCCCAGAATCCACCCCCAGCGCTCCGGCCCGATATGCAGCTCGTCCTGAATCCGCGCTCCGGCAACCGCGATCGAGATCCGGTCCAAAAACGTGATGATCGCCAGCGCGACCAGCATTCCCAAAGTGACATATCGGTGCTTCATCGGATTCTCCAGCCCCGTCCATCGTACACTCAAGGGATTCCGATGAGATTCCAACGCCTCGCACTCTTGGTCCTGGCCGCGTCGAACCTCAGGGCCGCAGGATTCGCCGATCGCTACAACGAAATCGTGAAATCCGCCTCGCCCCAGGAACTCTACGCCTTTCTGACTGCTCTTCCAAAGGGTGGCGATCTCCACCACCACAACGGCCTGTCGGCACCGGCAAAGCTCTGGTACGACACCGCAACGTCTCCGAAAATCCTGGCCCGGAACTCCTTTTACACGCTTACCAGGCCTGCGGCATGTCCCGGCGATGCCCCCGTACTCCCGCCGCGCTTCCTCACTATCCAAAAATCCCGCTACGACGCCCTCGACCCCTGTCGCAAGCCCCAGTACGAAGCCCTTGCCGGACTCATCCCCGCATTGAAGGCAGAGTGGATCTCCTCCCTGATCCTCGACCGCCCCGGCGAGGCGCGCGACGAATTCTTTGAACGCATTGTTCCCCGGTTTGGGGACCTCTCGCACGACCCCTACCTCTCAGCGGAGGTCACCGTCGGCAATATGAAGCTCTTCGGGGCCGAGGGGGTGCGGTACATCGAGGCCCAAATGGGTTCCGGGGGTTTTATCGACGCCTCCGGCAAGCCGATGGACCCGGAAGCCGCCTGGCAAATCATCCATACGCGCCTCCAGCAGCCCGACGCGCTGGCAACCGGTGTCGCGATTCGCTTCCAAGCGGTCCTGATCCGCTATACGCCGGACGCCGAGCAGCGTCTGGAAGCCCACTACGCCTGGGTCGCAGCCCACCGCCAGGATTGGGTCGGGATCAACATGGCGGGGCGCGAGGACAACGACAAAGGCTACGCCCTCCGCTTCCTGCCGACCTTCCGGAAGCTGCGCCGCACCTACTCCGACATTCCCCTCTCGCTCCACGGGGGCGAAAAGGACAGCCCCGGCCACGAGGTTCGCGATACGCTGCTGCTGGGTGCTTCGCGCATCGGCCACGGCGTGAATCTCATCACCGACCCCGACACCATGCTGTTGATGCGCAACGGCCGGTACCTGGTGGAGGTCAATCTGGTGTCGAACCGGGTTCTTGAATACGTCCCGGATACGTCGCAACATCCGTTTCCCGAATACTTGCGCTTCGGGATTCCGGTCTGCCTCAACACGGACGACCGGGGTTCCTGGGATTCCAACATGACCGACGAATACTTCACCGCCGTCACCAATTTCCGGCTCACATGGGCCGAAATAGTGCAACTGGGTCGCAATAGCCTTTCGTACTCATTCGCCGAACCCGCGTTGAAGGAAAAGATGCTGGAGGACTATGACCGGGACTTGGCGACCTTCGAGCGCAAGTTCGACACGAAGAATTGGCGCGAATCGCTGAAATCCGTGAAGCCTGCGGTCTCCGGTTACGCCTCCCGAACTTGGAACTTCCATGAATAAACTCCTAATAGCGCTTGCCCTTCTGGCCGTCGCAGCCCACGCACAAACAAAGCCAATTCCCGTGAAGGTGGTGGTCGTTGCGATGTTTGAACGCGGCGAGGACACGGGCGACGCGCCGGGCGAATACCAGTACTGGGTGGAACGCGAGCACCTCGACAAGATCTTCCCGATGCCCGCCAGCCACCACGCGGCACGGATGAATGATTCGGGTGTGCTCGGAATCGTAACCGGCATCGGTACCGCCAAAGCCGCCGCGTCGATCATGGCGCTGGGTCTGGACGCCCGTTTCGACCTGACCAAGGCGTATTGGGTGGTTGCCGGCATCGGTGGCGGCGATCCGGCCGACGTTTCGCTGGGTTCCGCCGTCTGGGCCGAGCGGGTTCTCGACGGCGATTTGGCGTACGAGGTGGACGCACGCGACATTCCCAAGGACTGGCCGACCGGAATGATTCCGCTGCGCCGCGAGACCCCCTACGAACAGCCCGTCCGTCCCGATCTGGAAGGCGAACTCTATACCCTGAATCCCCAGCTGGTTGACTGGGCTTACCGCTTCACGAAGGACACCAAGCTGGCCGACACGGACCAAATCCGACGATCACGGGCGCGCTTCGAGGGTTTTCCCGTCGCCCAACGCCCGCCGTTCGTCACCAAGGGCGACACCATGTCGTCCAGTACCTTTTGGCACGGCACGCGGATGGACACTTGGGCCAACGAATGGACCAAGTACTACACCAAAGGGGCGGGGAACTACATGATTTCCGCGATGGAGGATTCCGGGACCATGCAGTCCATCACGTTCCTATCAAGAGCCGGGAAGGTGGACAAGGACCGCGTGCTCGTGTTGCGCACCGTGAGCAACTTTGACCGCGAGGCTCCGGGATCCACCCCGGCGGAGAGCCTGAAAGGGCTAGTGATCGGAGCATATTCCGGCTATCTGTCGTCGCTTGAGGCGGCGTGGGCAGTGGGATCGCGCGTGGTGCACGAACTGACGGGAAATTGGGACAAGTACTCTGCGGCGGTGCCGCGCTGACGCTTACGACTGCCAGGGTTTGTGGTGCGTGCCGTGGTCGCGGCCTTCCACGCGGTCGTAAAGGTACTGGTTGGAAACCGTGCCCAACGACTCGTTGTAGAGGCTGGTCATCCCCATTGCTTCGCGGAGGTCTTCCTGGAAATCCTGGATCGCCTTCAACTCATGCGCCTGGGCGGGCTTTTTCTTGCCGCTGGGCGTGACGAAGAACTTCTGGTAGCCGCCGTCGGTCAGCGTGCCGATCTCGGCACCCATCACGATCCCTGCGCGGGTGCTGAAACGGGGCATTTCGCCCCCGTTTTCGTCGGTCCCGTCCTCACAAACGCAGGCACAGCCGCCACGCTCAATCCGGGTCTTGCCCCCGGCTGCCGATTCCGTACGGAATCCGGCGGAGCGGGCCGCCCCGATGCGGTCGTCGAAGGTCAGGGTTTTGATTTGCGCGCGACGGAAGAACATAGATGCCTCTCCATTATAGGGTGGCCGGGGTGGCCGGTCATATAATTGCCTCAGCAGCTCAAATGACCACGCCCATTCCCGAACTCCGCCGTTCGCGCACCGAATCCATCGCCGTTGCCGAAGCCCCCTATGTCCTGTCGCTCGACGAGGGCACCACCTCGGCCCGCGCCGCCCTGTACAACGAGCGCGGGGAGCGCATCGCCATGCACTCGGTGGCGTTCGATTGCTTCTACCCGCATCCCGGTTGGGTGGAGCAGGACGCCGTCGCCATCTGGAACGCCCAGCTTTCCGCCGCCCGCACGGTGCTGGAGCAGGCCGGGATTCCCGCCGATGCCGTCGCTGCCTGCGGCATCACCAACCAGCGCGAAACCACCGTCGTCTGGGATCGGACCACGGGAATACCGGTTTCCCCCGCCATCGTCTGGCAATGCCGCCGGACCGCCGATTTCTGCGGTGAACTGAAGGCCTCCAGCAATGCCGCCATGATCGAGGACCGCACAGGCCTCATCATCGACGCCTACTTTTCGGGCTCCAAAATCCGCTGGATCCTCGAAAACGTCCCTGGCGTCCGGGCCCGCGCCCAGTACGGCGACATCCTTTTCGGCAACATTGACACTTGGCTGATCTGGAATCTCACCGGTGGCCGGGTACATGTGACCGACTTCACCAACGCCTCGCGCACCATGCTCATGAACTTGGAAACAGGCGAATGGGATGACGAACTGCTGCGGATTTTTGACATCCCGCGCGCCATGCTTCCCCGGATTGTCCCGTCGTCGGGTCGGGTGGGGTTCATCGGTGCCAACGTGTTGGGGGCGGAAATTCCCATCAGCGGCATCGCCGGCGACCAGCAGGCGGCTCTGGCGGGCCAAGCCTGCTTCCGGCCCGGGCTCTCGAAGAATACCTACGGAACGGGCTGTTTCGCACTGACCCACGCCGGGACCAAGCGCCCGAAATCCACAAACAAGCTGCTGGCGACACGGGCGGCCTCGCTCGATCTTACCGGGCAGTTCGCGGTGGAGGGCAGCGTGTTCATCGCCGGAGCCGCCGTCCAGTGGCTGCGCGATTCCCTCGGCATCATCACCACCGCCGCCGAATCCGAGGCGCTCGCCGCCAGCATTCCCGATACCGGCGGCGTCCATATGGTCCCGGCGTTTGTCGGCCTCGGTGCCCCGCACTGGGATATGAACGCGCGAGGGCTGATTTACGGACTGACTCGCGCCAGCGGCAGGGCCGAAATTGTCCGCGCCGCGCTGGAAAGCATCGCCTTCCAGAGCCGCGAGTTGATTGACGCCATGGAGGCCGATTCCGGCGAGCCGATCACCGAGCTTCGCGTGGACGGCGG
>CAITMP010000125.1 GCA_903893525.1 uncultured Acidobacteriia bacterium
CGTATCTATATGAAGGGAGCCGGACTACGGTCACGGACCCTGCCGGCAAATGGAAGCGGATGATGAGCGATGTGGATGGGAACCTGGTGCAGGTGGTGGAGCCGGACCCGGCGAATACGTCCGGCGGGACTTTGGCGACTTCCTATACCTATGATTCGTTCAAGAGGTTGGTTGGGGTGTCGATGCCTCGCGGGGGAGTTACGCAGACGCGGACGTTTGTCTACAGCGCGGCGGGGGACCTGACTTCGGCGACGAATCCGGAGAACGGGACGGTTTTGTTCACTTACAACGCGAACCATACCCTGGCCACAAAGGTGGACGCGCTGGGGTGGAAAACGGTTTATACTTACGACAGCCGGAAGCGGGTGACGATGACGCAGTCGTATCCGGCGGGCTGGTGAGTTTGATCGTCCGGCCTGGCCCACTTCGATCATCTGATTTGGCCCACCCTGGTAGTTGATAGTTTGCCCTGGCGCAGCGCCGAAGTCCAGAGGAAAATTTCCGGGTTCATTGCCGTTGCTTGACAGATACACACCTCCGGGCTGACGATGGAGAACGGTCGGCGAAGCGGAGACGGGCAATGCTGGAGAGCAACCCGTTAAGGAATAGTCGGCTGCAGACTCATCAAGACGATGGGGTCGGGGCGAAGACGGAAGCGGCTCCGTCCCGGTTTTGAACAACGACATCGGATTGATAGATCTGCTCATGCCTTAAAAACTCACACCTGTTTGCCTGACTCTCTTCAGGGCGACAGCCGAATCAAACCTCTACGATTTTTTCTTCCTCCTCTCCATCGTTCTGCGGAAGCGATACGATTCGGTCCGGTCTCGATGATGTGAGCCCGGTCGGTAATGCGGTCCAGCAGAGCGCTGCACAGCCGCGGATTCGGAAATACTGTCGTCCATTCGGAAAACGGCAGATTCGTGGTCACGATCAGCGCCGCCTTCTCGGCCCGTTCCGCGATCACCTGGAACAGGAACTCCGCTCCCACATCGGCGAGCGGAACATAGCCCACTTCGTCCAGCGCGATCAGATCATATCTCCGCCATCGCGCCATCGCCCGCCGCACCTGGTTGTTCTGCTTGGCTTCCACCAGTTCGTTCACCAGCGCCGCCGCCGTCGTGAAGCGCACTCGCTTTTTCTGCCGACAAGCGGCCAAACACAGTCCGGTAGCCAGGTGGCTCTTCCCCGTCCCGCACTCTCCGATCAGCACCACCGGTTCGCTCCGTTCGATATATCCACCTTCGGCCAGTTCCCGAATCTTCGCCGCCGGAATCTGCGGAGCCTGGGTGAAGTCGAACTCCTCCAGCGTCTTCATACGCGGCAGCTGCGCGTCGCGAGTCCGGTTACCGATCGCATGTCGGTCCCGCTCCTCGCTTTCCACCTGCAGCAACGCTTCGAGATACCGGATGTGACTCTGGTTCTCTTTCACCGCCTGCTCGGCGAGCGAAACGAAGCTGTTGGCGATGGCCGGCACGCGCACCAGTTTGCAGTACTGCCGGACGCTTGCGTGTTCCAGTTGTTCCGTATGCGGCTTCATTGAATCCTCCCTTTACCCGTAAGCGGCATCGCCAGAAGCAGATCGTAGTTATCCATCACAGGCAGCGGCCGCTCGAACTGCGCCAGATCCTCCGACACCGCGAGGGCGTAAAGTCTGCGCCGATCCATATCCCGCATATGCAGTTCCGGCATATGCAGGATATGGAGCACTGCGGCCGTATCGCTGACTCCCATACCGAGTGCCTCTTCCACGGCGTGAATCAGCTTGTCCCAGCCGGCGCTGAGCCCGGCGCGAACCAGCCCGATCATCTCCCGTGTGCCTCCGCTCCTGCCGTGCCGCGCGTCGAGCTGCCTCCAGATTCGGTCGAGGCAGTCCGGCCATCTTCCCGCCTGCCGCCACTGCGCCAGCGGCGTCGATCCGGCCATCGCACCGGGTTTCTTTTCGAGCACGTCGAGGTAGTGTTCGAGGTTGAGAATCTGATGGCCGCGCCCGTAGTCGCGCGGGTGCGTAGCCACGCATGTGCCGTCACGCTCAATGCTGATGAATGTGGGCCAGACGCGTGCGGTCACTTTCAGCCCCGGCCACAGCGGTGCCGAGTACCAGTTGGTCTTTACGCGCACGCAGCCTTTGCTGTCAACGATCAGCGGATACAGCGTTTCGTGGATGCCGAACGCTTCCTCCGCCAGAGGCAGCAGGTGCGGCTGCTCCTGTTGGCAGGCTTCGGCAACCGTCATGTTTCTGCCGATGATGGTGCGGCTTCGGCTGGCGGTGCAGTCCGCCAACAACTGCCGGTTCAGCTCGTCCAGATCGTCTGCGTGGGGAACCGGTACCAGCCAGTTGCGCCGGTACCAGCCGAGTTCCCCCTCCACGCCGCCCTTTTCGTTGCCGCTGGCCGGCGCGCAGTACTCACTGCTGAAACCCCAGTGCGAGCGGAATGCGATGATCCGCTCGGTTTCGATGCGCTGTCTTCCGCGCAGGATCTTCTTCACCGCAGTGGTCAGGTTGTCGTAGCGCAGCGTTCGGAACACTCCCGCGAAATAGGCGAAAGCGTGTTCGTGACCCTCGAGAAAGGCCTGTTGCGTGGCGTTTGTGTAAGCCCGGTGGAAGGCATCGCCGGAACCCATGCTGCGCATGGCGAAGAACTGAAGTTTCACCGCTTCGCCGCCCAGTTTCGCAGTTGCTTCGAACCAGTCGACCTGCGCTTCCTGGCCCCACGCATAGGTCTGTGGCACGAAGACTTCGCGGCCCTTCAGGCCGAGTTCGCGTTTGCGCTGCCCTACGTAGCGCCGGACGGTTGGTTCGCCGATGGGAAGCTCGGGAGGCTCCGACCGAAGCCGCACCCAGATGCGGTGCGCCGTGTGGCGCTGTTTGCGCGGGGCCTGGTGGTCTTCCTCCAGCATGCGGTCGATGTGTTCTTTGACTGCTCCCAGTTTCGGTTGTTCCCGAACTGTTTTCTTTCGGTGGGGCGGTATCGCGCTGCCGATCGCCTGCCGGACCATGCGCCGGTGAACACCGTACTTGACGGCTAGTCCCTGTATCGTCTCCCCGGCTGCGTGTCCCAGCCGGACCTGTTCGAATAGTTCCACTTTGACTCTCCTGTTCATTCCGGAATCTTTTCATTCCGGGTTCTCAGGTGGGCCAAATCAGACGATCAAACTGGGCCAATTTAGATGATCGAACTCAAGCCCCCTTTCCCTGATACCCAGGCGTTCTTTTCGCGGGGGCCCGGAGCGGTCAGGGGCGCGCGGAGCGCGGCGAAGCGAACCCTTGACGGCGAGGACCTCCGCGACATAGTTGTGGGCAGGGAAAGGGGGCGTCTTTCTCTTGTTCCTTCCTTACCGCGCGGTTCGCGGAGGCTTATGGGCCGCCGAAGGCGGCTCATAAGCTGGAGGTGCGCGGCGATCAAGTGTTGCCGGCGGGCGCAGGACGCGCCGGGCGGCAGGCTTCCCCGGAGGGGGATAAGAGGGGACGATCAAGGGTTTTGATTCCGCGTCGCCGGTTTACTGAACCGGGGTCCGTGGTTCACCCGGAGCCCCCCAGAGGAGCCGCATTGGCGCGTAGCGCATCAACATGCGGCGGGGTGAGGCCCTTTCCCCCTTTGGGGATACCTTTTGTGGCCGGGGGAGCGGGGTGGGGGGATTCCAAAGGGGGAGGGGCCGGCGGCGGGCGCAGGGCGGCGCGCGGTTTCCTTCAGTGGCTGCCGGAGCGTCAGCGCAGGCGGCATTGAGTGTTCTTTGGTTTTCTTCCACCTGCCGGGAGGCTATCAAGATATTCGGCGGTAGCCGACCGCGTAGGAGCGTCAGCGACTCAAGCGGACGGGTGCCCTCCAGGCCTTAGTACTTCCATCCACCGATACAGCCGCTACCGGCGCGCCTGTGCCGGTCAATGCCGGTAGGCTTCTCCACGCGGACGTACCTGAACGATGAACATGGTCTTGCCGTCGGAATGAAAGCGGACTCGGTGGGCACCGATTCGCAGCCGGTATTCCGGAGGCTGCACGTCCGTGAGTTTCTTGACGTCGCCGACGCCGGTTTCGGCCAGGCGCTCCACACCCTTCTTCACCCGGCGGGCAATACCCTTGTCTAACGCCGCCATCTGCTTCAGCGCGGTTTCGCTCCAGTCGATCTCCATCTATAAGCCAAGCCGGCGCATGGCTTCCTCGTGTGGAATCCCCTTGCCGCCGTTCTGCCTCAGCCATTCATGCGCTTCGGCGGCTTCGAGCTTTTCGTCTTCGGTCTCCGGTTCGTCATCCATCGGCGCATTGCGAAGGGCAGCCGCCACCGGATCGACAATCGTTTCCATCAGACCCACCAGGGCGCTAATATGCATCTCCGGCAGCCGGTCAATCAACAGATGAGCCTGTTCGCGATTCTGAGTCATGTTCTGTTCCTCTTTAGATGCGCGTCAACGGAGCCGCAGCCGACCAGCGACGTTCAGCTTCCTTGACGGTATTGCGCAGAATGATGCTTTCGATCACGGACCGGATAACGTTTTTCTCGTCCGCATCCAGCCGGCTGACTGCCTCGAACTGAAGTTTCAGGTCGTCTTCCGGACCTCGCTCATCCTTTTCAAACAGCAGCATATCCGCGCTCACGCTGAGCTTTCGAATGGCGTCGAGCGTAGGCTGGGACTGGCCACCTTCATAGCGCCGGATCTGTGAGATGTGCATGGAGACCAGATCGGCCAGGCCCTGCTGAGTCAGGCCGCGGGCCTTGCGCAGCGAAACCAGACGCTCGTCAAAACGCAACTCAGGCGGTACCTTCTTCTTCACAAGATCAGGATAGAAGGGGGTAGCCGGTATGCTTGCCTTATCTGCTCTCATATGCGGCCTTATTATAGCATAAGAGGTCCTTGACGGCTTCCGCTACGATGTTTTGGGGCGGGTGACTTCGAGCACGCAGGCGGTGTCGTCGTTCAACTGCGGCGGGGTGGAGTGCACGTTCCGGTATTCGTACAACCATGCAGGGGGATTGAGGACGTACACGTTCCCGTCGGGGCGGGTGGTGACGTGATGCGGCGGACGCGGCGGGACGGGTGGGGTCTGTGACGGGGACCGCAGGGACGGCCACCATTGTCAGCGAATGCCTTTCCTGTTGGAATTCCGGATGAGGTCCCCATTCCCGGTGTTGCCGCGCCTCCTCCATACGACCATTCTTCTCGGCTCTGAAGATGTAATTCGGGTAGACATTACGCCGGACCAATTCACTGTCAGCGCCAATCGCCCATCAGTACGAACGGTGCCCAGTAGTATGGATTCGCATACTTACTGGCCTTACTGTTCTTACTGTGCTTTGCCAAAAGCGACAGTTGGGCACGGCGGAGGGCTTCGGCTTTCGACCGCGGCGTTTCCTTGTTCAGGAGATTTCGGTAGAGGAGGGGCATCAGAACCGCCGACGCTGGGTCGTCGACCGACCACTTCGCGACGATGCTGGACGGTGCGCCGGCTGCCATCAGCGCCCAAGAAAGGCCGACGACACCCTCGCCACCGACAATGTCGCCCTCCCCCGACCGGCATGCCGAAATCACGACCAAGTCGGCACGCAGTTCCATGTTGGAAATCTCCCGGGCATCCAGAATGCCGTCTTGGCCGGCCTGCGGCGGATGAGCGAGCACGATGCCGGAGGACATCGGGTCAATCGAATCAAGAAAGCCGTGTGTCGCGAAATGAATGAACCGCTTGTCACCCATCGACTGCCGGACATCCCGCTCCGTGGCAGCCGGTCCGACGAGGGGAAAAGGCGCAGAAAATAGCTTCCTGATTTCCAGAGCCTCTCGATTGGCGTCAGGCAGTTCCGAAAAGCTCCCGCGAAGACCCAGCGTGACGCTATGCTGCGGTCCAAGGGAAGGGTTGGCTACGATGAGTATGGAATCGTCGGCTGTTGCCTTCCTCCTTTCTGCGCTGGACCGGTTCATCGACAGGAGCGCCGCGAGGGACGGCGCGTAGGCGGTAGCGTAAAACTGGACGAGATATTTTTCCGAGTCGGGCTGGAGCGCCGCAAAGGGAATCTGCCACATGCTTTGATCGGGGACGATGGCGAGTGTCTTCACTCCTGCCAGGTCCCGCAACGCAGGTCCGAGCAAGGCCCGGTAGAGTTGGATTGCCTCCGGATTGTCGGGAATCGCCTTGCCGATCCGGTCCAGGAACGGTTTGACAAGTACCTCGAGTCCCTTGGCTGTGATCGAAAGGGTGTGAACCTTCAGAACAGGGATGGAGTCGGCACCACGCCGCACGACGAAGACCCACGAATTCCGCTCTCCAATCACGTATTCCAGAATTGCGGTCTTGTCGTCGGTCAGGAGTGGGGCCAAATCGACCGGTCGCACCGGGGGGACCTCCCCACGGCGGGCCGCAAGGTCAGGATAGGTTGCGTAGAGGGCTCTTCTGTATGCTGCGGCCTCCGTGGCGGCTCTATCGAATGCCGCAACCAGTTCCGGTGAAGGCGTCTTGCGCAGGCTTTCGTAGATGGAGGCTTCCGTAGCCTCGTACCCGGCCAACCGCTCGCGCTCGGCTGCCTGCAGGCCGATTTCGGATCCAGCCCTGCGTCGGCCCAGGCTCTCCATCAGGGCTCTGGACCGCGACATCTCGGCGACCCGGAACGCTTCATCTTCATGTTTGCGGCCAACCTCGGCCGCGATCAGGCAGTGGTACGGGGTCATATTCCCCGAGACCAGGCCCATTTGGTAGTACGGCTCCACCGCCAAGGTCCGCATCCGTTCCACCCGTTCGAGCGCTTTGCGGCAGCTATCAGCACCAGACCCCCAGTTGCCTTGCTCGATGTCGATGAGTCCAAGGCCGGTTTGGGCTCCAACAAAGGCGTCCGAAACACCAGCCGTTTCGGCGAGAGCCAGCGCATTGCTGTAGGATGACTTGGCATCGACGTACTGGCGCGTGGAACGTTGGATGTCGCCCGCTGCCAGATTGGCCAATGCTGCTCCGGATGAAATTCCTTTCTCGACTGCCAAGTTCCGCGCTGACAGTGCATACTTCAGCGCGGACTCCGGTCGGCCCCGGCGCGCGTTCAATACGGACAACCCCTGTAGACTCTGGACCTGCCCGGGGAAATCAGGAATCTGCTTCTGCAGTGTCAAGGCGGATAGGTAGAGTCGCTCGGATGCAGGGAACAGCTTCTTCTCGCGCTGGATCTCGGCCATGTTTACGAGGGTTACGGCCTCGTCGGACTTTGATCCCCCCGCATGAAACTTCACCTGCGCGCGCTCAAAGGCTTTCAATGCCTCCTCGAAATGGCCCGTCAGCGTTTGTAACTGGGCGATGCTTGCATCGGACATCGCTTCCCCAACGGGGTCGGAAATCTTCGCTTCCAACGTCTTTGAGATTCGGTACCAGATCAAGGCTGTGCCATAGTTTCCCATCGATTGGAAAGCACTGCCGATATTGTTTGCGGCCTGTGCTTGGACGCCTTCGTCGGGTATTGCAATTCCCATGTTGTAGGCGTCCTCATAGTGGCGGATCGCTTCCTGATAGTTGCCGCGGTCGGCGTGGACAATGCCGATGTTAAGAGTTGTCGTTGCAATACCGAGCTTGTCGTCCAGCTGCCGCTTGAAATCGATACTGCGTTGAAGCGCGGCCATAGCTTCGTCGTACTTGCCGCTAGCCTCAAGGGACGACCCGATATTGCCCCACGTACGGCCCTGCCCCTCCTTGGAATCGGCCTCTACATCCAACGCCAGACCTCGCTGGTAGAGTTGCAGGGCATTCCTGTACTCGCCCCGCATGGCATGGACGTTGGCAGTGTTTTCCAATTCAATCGCCTCGCCATTCTTGTCCCCCAACGCGATGGCGAGGGCCAGACTGGCGGAAAATTCGTCTTTGGCACGGACGAGCTCGCCCATGCGCCTGTGGGCTTCCCCGGCGGAATTGATGCAATCGCTTTCCAGCCATCGGTCTCGTGAACCCTTGGCGATACCAAGGCAATTATCCAGTTCGGGAATGGCTTTTGTAAATTCGTACTTCCAGATGTGGACCCGCGCAATTCCGTGGTGGGCGCTGCCTTCGGCCCGGCGGTCCTTTTCCTGTTCAGCCAGCTTTAGAGCCTTTTGGTATCTATCCATGGCTAACAGATACTCGGAGCGGTCGAAGTGCATGTTGCCCCGATTTTGGTGCACCAAGGCCGCCATGGCATTGTCCTTGAGTTGATCGGCAAGTCCCAGGGCAAGATCGTTCAATCGAACCCCTTCGTCGAAGTCTCCGGAGCCGGCCTTGACAGTTCCCATGCGCGTCAGCCTTCGAACCAATTGCTGGTTGAAGTAGGGTTTCTGGTCGGCAAGCAGCGTGGTCCGCTGTGCCTCGGTCGACGCGGCGGCCAAAGATTCGGCGAGGATTTGCTCTGCCGGGAAGAAGCGGGAAATCTTCCATTCACCCTGCTCGCGCGCCCAATCGATGATCCTCTCCCCCCGGCCGAATCCTGGGACGGGCACAAGGCTGAGCGAATCGACGATGGCCAAATCGACGTCGAACCGGCTGCGGGAGGCGTCCCCCGTTACAGTTGTCCGGATGGGCCCGAAAACGGTGACCCGGATGTTGTTCGGGGTGAGGCTACGACGCAGTTCCTCACGCGCGCCGGACAGACCGGGTGCCTTTAGGCTCCAAAAGGCCATCGCGGCCGAATGGTCCCGGCGCTCGAAGGCGTTGAGGAATTGTGTGGTGAGGACTGCGAGACGCTCCTCCTCGGCAACCTGGGGCATGGCGTTTTGCGCTAGAGCAAGGGCGGTGACTGCCAGCACGATGGTGGGACGGGTTCTCATTTTTTGCCTCCGGAAGATGCGGGCGCGTTTTTGGCGCGCAGGGCCCGCAGCGCGTTCAGTGCCTGGGGCAAGGTGGAGTCGGGATTCTTGGTCGCCAGCTCTGTCAGAAAACACAGGGGGCTGCTCCGCTGCCGGAGGCTCCGCCGTGTCTGGGCCGCTCCCCCCGCATTCGACCACGCCCGCCAACAATCGCTATACTCAAACCGTGCGACGCCTCATCCCGCTTTTCCTCATCGCCCTCCATCTGGGTGCTGCCATCGATACCCTACCCAACCCTGAATTCGCACAGCGCCGCGACAAACTGCGTACCAACTTCTCCGACGCCGTCCTCGTCCTCCACGGCGCCAAGGAGTCCGAAGACCTCCACTACGGCTTTTTCCAGGACACCAACTTCCTCTATCTCACCGGCTGGGAGGAGCCCGGAGCCGTCCTCGTCCTCACCCCCAACCCGGACAAGGACGACCCCGCATTCGCCGAGCGCTCCAAGCTCCCCCGCGAGATCCTCTTCCTGCCCCAGCGCGTCCCCAGCCAGGAGAAGTGGACCGGCCGCAAGCTCGGCCCGCTCGACCCCGGCATCGACGCCCGCACCGGTGTCGCCGTCGTGCTGCCTGCCGAGCGCTTCGAATCCGAGCTCCGCCGCCTCCTCGAGTCCTACCCCAACATCCGCACCACAGGCACCGAGTCCATCGCGGCCCTGAAACAGCTCGCCCCCGGCCGCAACGTCATCGACGCGTCGCTTGTCATCGCCCCCCTTCGCATGACAAAGTCCGAGGCCGAAATCGCCCGGATCCAGCACGCCACCGACGCCTCGGTCCAAGCCCACCTGGCCTCTTGGAAAGCCATGAAACCCGGCCAGTACGAATACGAGATCTCCGCTGTCATGGAGGGCAGCTATCTCAAGGCCGGCTGCCGCCGCGGTGCCTACGCCCCCATCGTCGGGTCGGGCCCGAACTCCACAGTCCTGCACTACTCCCGTAACTCCCGCCGCATGGATTCGGGCGAGGTCACCGTCATCGACGTCGCAGCCGAGTGCGACAACTACGCCAGCGACATCACCCGCACGATCCCCGTCGGCGGCAAGTTCACCCCGCGCCAGCGCGAAGTCTACGAGGTGGTCCTCGGAGCTCAGAACGCCGCCATCGCCGCCATCAAGCCTGGCGTCACAATCCAGGAACTCACCAAGATTGCCCGTGATTATATGAACGCCCACGGCAAGGACCTCCACGGTGCGCCACTTGGCAAATATTTTGTCCACGGCTTGGGCCACCACGTCGGCCTCGATGTCCACGATCTCTCCAACACCACCTTCCCCATGAAAGCGGGCATGGTCATCACCATCGAGCCCGGAATCTACATTCCGGAGGAAAACCTCGGCGTCCGCATCGAGGACATGCTGCTGGTCACCACGACCGGGTCGAAGCTGATGAGCGCAGCCCTCCCGCGCGACCCTGACGAGTTGGAACGTGCCCTTGCTCAGGCAAAATAAGCTTAGGCTGCTCCTCGCAGCAGTGATTGTGGCCTCCGTCGTGTTGGGGATGGCGCTCAGCTGGACGGCATTGGGTCGCCAATTCGACAACTACGCCTACGATTTCCTCTTCCGGGCCCTTCAGCCGGAACCGTGGGACGCCACATCCATCATCCTCGCCATCGACGAGCCCACGCTCGCAAAATATGGCGGGAACGCTGGCATCCGGGGTGCCTTGGCGGCGGGTCTCGAAAGAATCCTCCCCGCGAAACCAGGGGCAGTCGCGGTCGATGTGGTTTTGGCTGAAAACGGTCTGCCGGACGCCGATGCTCGCCTCGAAAGGGCGTTCGCGGCGACCCCGAATCTCGTCCTCCCCGCCTACATCCTCCGTGATGGCACTTGGGAGAACCCCATCCCCCGTTTCGCCGCCCATGCCGCCGCCATCGGCCAGGTCCATGCCAGTCTCGACAAGTTCGATTCCGTTTCCCGTGAAGCTCCGCTCATGAAGGCGGGCGGCCGGATCCGGCGCTGGTCGCTGGCGCTGGAGGCCTTCCACGTGCGGGTCGGGGGTACGATACTGGAATCCCCGGAGGAACTGGTGGTCGGCGGCATCCACATCCCATCCACCCTGAAAGACGCGTTCGTGGACGGGCGCATGCTCCGCATCCGTTATCCTCCCGTCAAGATGGGAGGTATTCCCCATGTGTCGGTGGCCGAGTTGGATGCCAATCCGGCCCTGGCGGCGAAATTCAGCCGGAAGACGGTCTTTGTCGGAGTCACTGCCCAGGCCTCCGGCGACAACCGGATCACCCCCTACTCGAACACCGAGCCGGTTCCGGGCATCGAGATCAACGCCAGCGAATACGAAACCATTGCCCGCCGGATGTTCCTTGTGGACGCCCGCTGGCTCGCGGTGACGGCGGTCAGCTTGGCTCTGGCCTCGCTCGTGGGCCTCGCCTTTGCCCTCACCAGCGGCACCAGGCCGGATTGGATCGCCAATGCCTCCGCCGTGGCTGTGCTCGCGGCTTCCCAAGCGGTTCCGGCCTTCGCATTCACCCGCTCAACCGTCTGGCCTTGGCTCCCTGGAACCTTGTCCGTGGTGTTCGCCGTGGCCGGTTCCGCGTTTTGGCGACAAATGGTGGTCCGCCGAGCCCTCAATCAGGCCGACGCCGAGAAAACCCGCTACCAGCGCGCCATGCAGTTTGTCACCCACGAAATGCGGACCCCGCTAACGGCCATCCAAGGTTCCAGCGAGCTCATCAGCCGCTACGGTGCCATGCCCGAGGCCAAACGCAAACAGATGGCCGAAATGATCAACGCCGAGTCCAAGCGACTCGCCCGAATGATCGAGACCTTCCTCAGTGTGGAACGCCTGTCCGCCGGCCAGATGGAGATGAAGCAGGAGCGGTTCGCGCTTGCCGATGTGGTGGATGCTTGCGTCGCCCGCGCCCGAGCCTATGCTGAACGCAAGTCCATCGAGATCGATGTCCAGTCCATCGCCCACTGCGAACTCCAGGGTGACCGCGAACTGATGGAGTACGCCATCTACAACCTGCTCACCAACGCCGTCAAATATTCGCCGGAGCGGACGCGGGTAACCCTTTCTTGCGAAGATGGTAAGGGGGATCGCGTCCACTTGGCCATTCAGGACCAAGGCATCGGCATGGACAAGAAGGAAGTCCGGCGAGTCTTCGAGAAATTCTACCGGACCAAGTCCGCCGAACAGTCCGGCGAGTTGGGTACCGGGATCGGTTTATCCATAGTGGAGCAAATTGTGACGCAACACGGCGGCACCATCCAAGTTGAATCGGAGCCGGGCAAGGGGTCGCGGTTCACCCTGGTCCTGAAACGCGCATGAGCGAGAAAATCTTACTGGTTGAGGACGATCCAAGCGTCCGTCTTACTGTGGTCACGTTTCTGGAAATGGAAGGCTACGACGTCGAAGCCGTGTCCAACACCCGCGACGCCCTCGACCGCCTTTCCCGGAAAACATACCCGCTGGTCATTTCCGACATCTATATCGACGACCGCACTGGCATCGACGTGCTGATGGCCGCCAAGAAGGCCGATTCCAAGGCTCTGGTGATCCTGATGTCGGCCCGGGGCACCATGGAAACCGTCATGGCGGCCACCCGGAACGGGGCCTTCGACTATTTGGCCAAGCCCTTCGAACTGGATACCCTGCTAGAAGCCGTGAAGCGCGCCCTCGACGCCCGCAATAGCGATGACGAGGAAGTCGAGATTGAGGATCTCCCCGAGAGCGAGATGATCGGGAGCTCGGCCGGCATGGTCGAGATCTACAAAACGCTATCCAAGGTCGCCCCGACCGACGCCACCGTTATCATCCAGGGCGAAACCGGGACCGGCAAGGAACTGATCGCACGGATGATCCACCGGTTCAGCAGCCGTTCGCAGCAACCGTTCGTCCCCGTGGATTGCAGTGCGATCCCAGCCGCGCTTCTCGAAAGCGAGTTGTTCGGTGCCATGAAGGGGGCCTTCACCGGGGCCGAACGCGACCGGATCGGCGTCTTCGAATCCGCCAACAAGGGCACCGTCTTCCTGGACGAAATCGGCGATATCGATCCATCGTTCCAAGTCAAGCTCCTGCGCTTTCTACAGGAGCGTGAGATCCGCCCCGTCGGTGCCTCCCGCGAGAAGAAAGTGGACGTGCGGGTGATCGCCGCCACCAACCGCGACCTCCAAAAAATGGTCGACGACGGGAAGTTCCGCGAAGATCTCTGGTTCCGCCTGAACGTTGTCCGGCTGGATCTGCCGCCGTTGCGCGAGCGTCGCGTCGATGTGCCCCTCCTCGCCCAATTCTTCGTGGCCAAGTACAACGGCCGTTACAACCGGGACGTCCGCCTGACCGAATCCGGCCTCCGGACATTAAGGGACTTCACGTGGCCGGGAAACGTGCGACAATTGCAGCACCTGATAGAAAGGCTGACGATCCTGGCTCCAAACGACAGGATCGACTCCGAAGCTGTCCACGACGCGATTTCGGCCATGGAGCCGAAGGACGGCGGGGGCGAAACCTTGGCGGAAACCGAGTCGGACCAAATCCGGCGCGTCTTGGCTGCAACCGGCGGCAACAAAAGCCGCGCAGCCGCAATCCTCGGGATCGAACGCAAGACACTCTACCGCAAGCTGGAACGCATGAAGTTGTAGTACCGTACTGAATCGCCACGAGTGCAAAAATATTTCCGATACAAACCCCGCGTCCGTCCCACTATGTTGATGGAGGTCGGATTCTGACGATGATGTCATTGCTGAACGGGTTGTTCGGTTGCCCTCATAAGAGGACTACTTTCCCGAGGACGCGGTTGTGCGCCGACGGGGTCCAAAAGGTGACCTACATGGTGTGCCTGAATTGTGCCAAGGAGATCCCGTACAACTGGACCAGTATGCGGGTGGGCAGCGTGCCCGTGCCACCGCCTACGACCGAGTTGCCGTCGCGGTTGTAGCAATATCGGTGGTCGGAACCATGCCGACCGCCTCCACTTCGGGTTGTTCGCGTGCCGACCATTCGGCACCAGCCAAAACCAGCAGTGATGTCGCCATCGAGAACACGATGATCGACACCGAGTACGAAAATGGGCCGTACTCGTTGGTGAACTTCTTGTTCAGCCAAGGCCAGGCGAACAGGAACATGTACTTTACAGCCTCGATTCCCACGCCAACCGCCGCTGCAACCGGTGCGATTCGCCAGAATGGAATCCGCCGGTTCGGCAAGATCCAGTACGTGAGGCACAGGGACAGGATCGTGATCGGGATAGCGGCCAGCTTGAAGATCGCCAGCGACATCCAAGCCGGGATTACCCGCGAACCCATCTGCTCAGCTACATAGCGTTGGCTCACGGCAGTTAGCAAAACCGAGCCAAGAGCCAACCCGCCGCAGAGCAGGATCATGAACAGGCTCAAGACTTGGTTCTTCAGGTAGCTGCGGTTCTCGGTCACGCCCCAAGCCCGGTTGAGGGCCACCTCCAGCGGCTCGAAAATACCGTTGGCGGTAAACAATAGTAGGATGATCGAAGTGATTTGGAACCGTCCGTGGTTCACCTTGGTCAGGTTGCGGATGATAAAGGCCCCGAGATCGCCGGGAAAATAGTCACCCAGCGCCAGCACCAACGCCCGTTCCGCCGCCGAGAAGTGGAACACATCCCGCAGCAGTGTCAACATAACGATGAGGAACGGAAAGAAGCTCAGCAGTACGCTAGCCGAAATCGCCAGACCGTAGACGTGGACCTCGGTCTGCGACAGATAACGGATGGTCGGGGTCCAGCGTGGGGGTTTGGCGACAACGAAGAGGTCTTCGTCGACTCCGGTCTTCCGATTTCCAGATCGTTCCCTGTCTGGTCTTTCGATGATAATCCGCACAGACTCCCTTATGTTTATGGTAGCCGGACGGACCCCGCGAATCCAGTAGCCCTAGTCCACTAAAGCCAGAACTGCAAAGGATGTCGCCGCATCCTCCATGAACTTCGATTCCACCGACCCGGCGGGGTATTTCTTGTTCATTGACGGCGCAAACCAGCCACCCGTTTCCTTGTCCTGGTGTCCGGCGAGCCAGTCCCGAGCCTTCGCGGTCGCCTGTGGAGCCACCCCGCATTCGCGTAATACAAAGGTTGCAAACGCCGTCGCATAGGGGTGTCCGCCAGTCGGCTGCTCTGGTGCGTCGGGATGTTCCATCCACGGGCCCAGCGACTGGATGGTCCACGATCCATCCGCCAGTTGCTTGGAGAGCACCTCGTCGACGATTGCCCGTTTGGCCGCCGCATCCAGAAGCGCACTTTGCCGCGAGGACGCCCAGAGAAGCGCCAGTCGGCTGTGCAGTGATACTTCCTTGGCGTGCGCCTCGAACCAGCGCACAACCTCCGCCGATTCCTCGCTGCCAGATTTCGCCGTACCCGCAGCCAGCGTGCCGAGTGCGGCTCCGAAGGAAAACGCCCCTTGCGATTCCCACGGGTCGAGTTTTGCGCTGTACCACTGCCAGATCCCCTTCAGATCCCCGTCGTGCAGTTGCATCGACCACATCTGGCCGTGGGCTTTCCTCGTAGCATCCCCGTTCGGGTCCTCTTTGGCTAGGAACAATGCCCCGAAGATGATTTCGGGTCCCTGGATGTTGACCTTCCTCTCGTCCCCGGCGTGGGTGCGCAGCCGGTCCAGCAGTTTCGTCTCCCATTCGGTGGGCTGGGACTCACCCAATTTCTTGCGCAGCGCTGGCCGCGCCAGCAGGTAGGGCATGCCGCCGTGGCAGGAAACGCAAGTACCTTCGGGTGTCTTGGCGCGCGGCCAGGAGAACCATTCCTTCTGCCGCCCGTCCAGATATCCCGCCGCTGCTGCCGCGTCCCAACCTGCCGCGGAAAGGCATGTTGCCGACAAAATCAGGATCGCGAGCGCACGAGTCACCATATGGAAAATTGTAGCCCGGAATGGTATGGTCTACCTTATAGAATTGCCTGATACGTCCGATCCAAACACGCATTCCCAAAGCCGCAGAACCCTCTACCGGGTCCTGATCTTTGCCGCGGCGTTTCTCTTCTCCACCGGTGGCGTGGCCATCAAGTCGTGTTCACTCAATAGTTGGCAGGTGGCGGGCTTCCGGTCCGGCATTGCGGGCCTGGTTTTGATCGTGGCCTTGCCCGAGGCCCGGCGTGGGTGGAACCGGCTGACGTTTCTGGCCGGCATCGCGTATGCGGCAACATTGGTGACCTTCGTGGCCGCCAACAAGATGACCACTTCGGCCAACGCGATCTTTCTTCAGTCGACCGCCCCCCTGTACATGCTGTTCCTGGCACCACTGGTGTTGAAGGAAAAGATCCGACGTCTGGATGTGGCTGTGGTGGCCGCCGTCGCGGTGGGAGCCGTGCTCCTCCTTAGTGGCTCGGCGGCACCGGGCCAGGCCTCGTCTGGCCCGCGAGCACTTGCTGGAAACGCGATTGCCGTTCTTTCGGGCTTGGCTTGGGCGCTCACCATGACGGCACTGCGGTGGATCGGCTCACGGGGCAATTCGCTTTCTGTTGCTGCCCTTGGAAATGTCATCGCATTCGTCGCGTGCCTGCCGATGGCCCTCGCGGATCCAATCCATCCCGACACCTCCGACATCCTCGTGCTGCTCTACCTGGGTGTCTTCCAGATTGCGTTGGCCTATATTTTCCTTACCCGTTCCATACGTCACGTACGCGCCATCGAAGCAGCAACGCTGCTCTTGGCCGAACCGGTCTTCAATCCGCTCTGGAGTTGGCTGATTCGAAACGAACGTCCCGGACCCGCCGTACTCGGCGGGGGTGCCATCATCGTGCTCGCAGCGTTTTGCGGGACCCTGCTCCAGAGCCGCCAGTCCTGACGGCCCTACTTGAATATCCGGAGCGGGAACGTGGCGATGCTCCAGACGAGCGAAAGCACCCCGCCCACCGCGAATCCGATCAGCCGGAACGGCAACAAAAGCAGCCACAGGATCGGATAGAAAAGCAATGCCGCCAATGCGATCGGCCAGCAAAGTACAAACAGGATGCACCACAACAGGAAAGTAAACATTTTGGCTGTCGGGCCTCGTTCTTTCAGTCCCAGCTTAGCGCCGAGCCGGGCCTGGCTGCCGCGACATCCTCCCTTCCTTCGTGGTTCATAATTGCGGTAGTGTCCAATCTGGCCCCCGCTGCCGTGTTCCCGTCGTTGGCGACCTGCCGCAAGTCCATTTATGTCTTTGTCCTATTCATGGCACTTGGGTTTGCTGCCGTCGACCGTGTCGCTCCCGGGGGGCGGCGCTTGGCCAAGGTCGCGGGCGTCGACACTGTTAACTACTTCGGCATCTCCCACTCGCTGCTTTTCGACCACGATTTCAATCTGAATAACGAATTCCAGCGGCTTCACCCGACCGATCGTGAATGGACTTACGTCCGCAAGGACACCGGTCTGCCAGGAAGCCCCTGGGGGGTCGGCTATTCCATCTTGCAAACGCCGCTCCTCGCATTGGGAACCGGACTTGACTGGCTCGCCGGAAATCCGGCGGACGGCTATTCGCCATTCGCGATGTACCTTTACAGTCTCGGCAATATTTTCATCACGGGTCTTGGACTCCGGGCCCTGTTCGAGTTGCTCCTTCTTGCTGTTGGGGAATCGGAGGCGCCCGCTTGCCTTTTCGCGGTGATCGCCGTGTTTTTCGGGACAAACATCGGCTACTACTCATTGATGCCCATGTCCCACGCGTCATCGTTCCTCTTCGGCACCCTGTTTCTTCTTTGCTGGTGGAAGATGCGGGACGGCACGGAGCTGAATCGTTGGTTCCTGCTGGGCATGGTTGGCGGCGTCTTTTCGATTTGCCGCTGGCAGGACGTCCTTTACCTTGGCGCCCCGATTCTCTATGACTTGTTCAATCGCCATCCCTTCCGGGATTTCCTTGGCTGGTTGCGGTCTCGGGCGGTTTATGCTGTTGGGGCGTTCCTGTGCTGGATTCCACAAATTATCGAGTGGAAGATGATTTACGGCAAGTATCTGACTCTGCCGCAAGGTGGCGGGTTCATCAAGTTCCCCCCTACCCACGTACCGGATATCCTCTTTTCCACCCGTGGCAGCTGGCTTCTTTGGACTCCCCTCATCATGATCGGTATTGCGGGCTTGGTCATTGCGGTTACCCGGAACTGGCGCTTGTACGTGCCGTGGGTCTCAATCGTTGTCTTGGAGCTTCTGGTGATCGGTGCCATGGATGAATGGCACGGCCGTGATACTTTCGGCTCGCGGTACATGCTGGCGAATACGCCGGTGGCGGCCCTTGGCCTCGCGCTCCTGCTCGCTGCCCGCAACCAACCACTTCGCCGCGCCATTGCCGGCATCTCGGTGCTCTGCGCTCTCTTTACCTCGTTGTTCCTGGTCCAGTACACGATGAAGCTCATCCCGCAAAACGAGCCGCTAACTCCAACCCAGATCTTTGCCGAAAAGCTCCAGATCGTCCGCGTCGCCCGCCGCAAGGCCTTGGTTCGAGGTGCCGCCGCAGCGCTTGAAGGGAGCGACAAAGCCGTAGTTCTGGAAAAGTTGGAGCAGGCGCTGGATTTGGGCGAGGACGATGTCGCGTTGCGCATGGCAATCCCCCTTTACTTGGCGAAGGGTGATTCGGCGAAGGCCAATCAGGCGCAGGTCCGGCTGGCGGCGATCCGAGCGGCCAGGCTGCCATGAACCGAAACAGCACCACAGCGGTCCCCTTGGTTGTGGACTTGGATGGGACCTTGGTCTGGACGGATACCCTCCTCGAGTCCGCCCTTTTGTTGGTTCGCGGAAGGCCGTTGGCCATTTTCCTCCTGGTTTGGTGGGCTCTCCACGGCAAGTTGCGGCTCAAGGCCGAGTTGGCCGCGCGCACCACCTTGGACCCTCAGCATTTACCTTGGAATCAGGGGCTGCTCGAATTCCTGCGGCATGAACGGGATGCCGGTCGCCAAACGGTGCTCGCAACCGCTTCCCGCATTGAGGTCGCTGATCCGATTGCAGCCCACTTGGGCTTGTTCGACGACGTGGTCGGTAGTTCCCAAACGCTGAATCTGAAAGGCCCCTTCAAACGCGACGAGTTAGTCCGTCGGTTCGGGGTTGGAGGCTTTGACTATGTCGGGGACAGCCCGGCCGACTGCCCCGTGTGGGCGGCCAGTCGTGTTGCGCACATTGCCGGGCACATGAAAAACCTGCCCCGACAGGCTCTCGGACCCGGAACCAGCGAAGGCCGTCGGTTCCCGGCAACTGGCAGCCGTGGCTGGCAGGTGCCTCGGACCCTGCGCGTGCACCAGTGGGTCAAGAATGTCCTGGTCTTTCTGCCCGCCATCCTGAACCACCATTTGAACTTCGAGATTCTCTTCCGGCTTGTCGTTGCCTTCCTGGCCTTTTCCCTTGTCGCTTCGGCAATGTATGTGTTTAACGACCTCTTCGACTTGGAAGCCGACCGGCGGCACCCCAGGAAGCGGTTCCGGCCCTTGGCCGCTGGTGCACTGTCGATTCCTGCCGGAGTCGCCCTTTCGCTCGGTGCTCTCATCGGGGGATTCGCGCTGGCCCTTTGGCTCGGAACGCTGTTTGCCGTATTCTTGGCGGGATATGGCTCGATGGTGCTTGCCTACACAGCCTCTTCCTCAAGCGCAAACCCATTTTGGACGTGGTGATTCTGGCCGTCTTTTACACTGCCCGGATCTATGCCGGCGGGCTGGCCGTCCATGTCCCGATCTCTCCCTGGCTGGCCCAGTTTTCCATCTTCTTGTTTCTTAGCCTGGCCTTTGTGAAGCGCTACTCGGAACTGCACCGCCTCGATGCAACCATGCCGTCCGATTTTAAGACCAGGGGATACCGGGTCGGCGACCTCGCAGTCGTGGGGCAGTGCGGAATAGCCTCCGGCTTTATCGCGGCACTCGTTCTGGCCCTCTATGTCAACGCCCCGGAAATCCAGCGTTTGTATCCGAGACCCGATTTCCTCTGGGGTATTTGTCCGGTATTCGTCTACTGGATCGCCCGCGTTTGGCTCGTCAGCTTCCGCGGCAATATGAACGAGGATCCAGTCTTGTTCGCCTCCCGCGACCAAGTCAGCTACATCGCGGGCTTCGTGATCCTCGTCCTCGCCGTTGGCGCCATGGTCGCATGACCGAAGACTCGGTCGGTTGGGGCAGATTCCCGCGCACAACCTCCAGACGAATCAAGATTGTCGAGACCGACCAAGCCATACCATTCCACGAGCCAACTTCGTTTCTTGCCTTCGGCATGGGGGCGAGCGTAGGCGATTCCTGCCTCAATGACGGCAATACCCTATTGGAGACCGCCAAGCTTGACCGGGTTCTCGCATTCGACCCGTTGTTAGGTCGCTTGACAGCCGAGTCCGGCATCACCTTTGACGCGATCCTGAGGTTGGTCCTACCCCACGGCTGGTTTCTGCCAGTCACCCCCGGAACACGATTCGTTACCTTGGGCGGAGCGGTCGCCAACGACGTTCACGGAAAGAACCAGCACTGCGCCGGTACTTTTGGATGCCATGTCCTCGGGTTCAGGCTGCGGCGCAGCGACGGCACTTGGCTCGATTGTTCCCGAACGCAAAATTTCGAGATGTTTCGGGCCACCATCGGGGGCCTCGGCCTAACCGGCCTTATTACATCTGTTCAGCTGCAATTGAAGCCTATAGTGAATTCGTGGATCGATTCCGAGAGCATCCGGTACGGTTCGGCGGATGAGTTTTTCGACCTAAGCGCCGAGTCGGTGGAGCAATTCGAGTATATTGTGGCTTGGGTGGATACACAGTCCACAAAAACTTCGGCACCGGGCATATTCATTCGGGGCAACCACAACCGGAACGCCGGGCCACTGGTTCGTGAAGCTCCTTCAAGGCCCAAAGTGGCGGTGCCCTTTATTCCACCGTTCAGCCTCATGAACCGGGTCACCTCGGGCGCGTTCAACTCTTTGTACTACAGTGCCCGCCCAGCTGTTGACCGGCAGCGTGCGTCCATCGGCCCCTTCTTCTATCCTTTGGACCGGATCGGGGCCTACCACCGGCTTTACGGTCCCAAGGGCATGGTTCAATGGCAGGCGCTCGTACCATCTCGGGATGCTGCAAAGGCATTACTGGTTGAGTCCCGGAAGGTCGGCGCGTCGTGCCTAAGCGTGATGAAGGTCATGGGCGGCATTCCGTCCCAGGGACTGCTGTCGTTTTCCGGTGCGGGCGTCACGATTGCGCTCGATTTCCCCTATTCCGAAGATCTGCTCAAAGCGCTACCCCGGCTGGATGAACTTGTTGCCTCGGCTGGAGGCCGGTTGTACCCGGCAAAGGACGCGCGCATGTCCGGGCCCCATTTCCGCCGCTTCTACCCCCAATGGGAGCAGTTGGTTCCCTTCATCGACCCCAAGTTCAGCTCGTCTTTTTGGCGCCGTGTCACGGCTTAGACGGGCCGCAGTGGATGGATGCCGTGTCTTTGCCGGTCGGAGCGGGCCAAAGGCGGAACGTATCCGTGCCATTCGCGCAAATGGCGGTGGCCGATGTGGCCGTGATGTGGATCGCGCCTCCGGTGCCGGTGCTGCCCTCGATCCCGCTCGACATCGCGCCGTCCGTCAGAAAAAGCAGTCCGTAGCGCTGGAAGAGATCCTCTTTCTTCCGCGCAACGCCATCCGGAAACTCGACCTTGCCCGGTTGGTGCCCCTGAACGATATGGTGGACACCCAATCGTGCGGCGTACTCGGCCAAAACCTTCGCCGGATCCCCTTTCGGATCGCCGCCGAGGAACCACGGAACGCCACCGGGGCCTTTTTCACTCAGTCGGGCCTCCAAGATCGAATCATCCCCAATAAACTGGTCGGATTTGTACCGCTGGCTGGCGAAACCTTTTGCGACTGCCTCGTTGATCTCCCGGATGCTCCTCCCGGCGGTATGGCCGCCATGGCTGAAGAACCAATCGTTCACCCGCACCGCGACCGGCAGACTGCAAAGGAACTTACCCAAGTCGCCGCCGCAGTCCGCCACGTCCTTCGGCTTCATACCCTTGGATTGGAGCGCCTCGGCGAATTCCGCCGTCTTCTTGCCCTTGGGATCGGCCAGGAACTCGGCCTCATGGTTGCCGAGTGTCAGTACAACCCGTCCACCTGCTGCCGCCGCATCCAACTGCAGCGCGCGTATGTAGCTGATCGTTTTGACCTGCTCCGGCCCCTTGTCGATCGTGTCTCCGGTGATGACGAGCACGGATTTCCGTGCTATCCACTTGCCGGACGCATCCACCACTTTGGCCGATCGCAGGACTCCCGTCAGCCTGTCGTAATCCGCATGCGGATCGCCGACCGCGTAAATGTCCTGGGGAGTGTCGATCTCCACCACCCAACTTCGCTGCGCGCACAAGCTGGTTGCCGCCAACAACGCAATCGCCACAATCCGTATCATTGTTTTTCAGGCTTGGCCGCTGCAGCCGGCGTCGTTTTCCGGACTTGCTCGAAGTAGTGCTTCACGTACGGTTGCAACGAAACCGGAATTTCGTCGCGGCTCACATCGCCATCGCCCTCGCCATGCGCCGCAGCCTTCTTCGAATAGTCCGTACGGAGTTGCTGGTTGCCGGATTGGACCTCGATCGTTGTCTCGCCCGTCACCGTTGCCGCCCGCTTGCCGATGATTTCGCTGATCTTCCCCATCGCCTTGAGCTGCGCTGCGGCTTTCAGATCCTTCGCCCCGTCCTGGCTGCCGACTCCGCTGCCCGCCTGTGCCGACTCCTGCGCGCTCTTCGATCCCGCCTTGCCCTCGGCCTGCTGGCCTTCCTTGGCTTGGCCGTTGGGGTCGCCCTCCTGCGCCGCATCGGCCTGTTGCTGGCCCTGCTGCTCCTGGCCTTTCCCCTGGCCCTTGTCGCCCTTGTCGCCCGACTTGCCCGCCTGCTGCTGGCTCTGGTTCTTCTGGTTGCCCGCCGGCTTGTCGCCGCCGGACTTGTTCATCATGTTGTTCATGGCATCCTTCAACTTCGAAAGGAGGCTGGAATTGTTCTCGCCGTTCGAGTTTTTGGAGTTGCCCTTGTCGCCCGCCGCACCCTCTTGGCCCGGAGTCTTGCCGTCGCCCTCTTTGCCGTCGTCGGACTTCTTGCCGTCCATCGGGTCGCCATTTTTTGGCTGGTCCAGCGGATCGCCGCCCTTGCCCTCGCCCGACTTGCCCGCACCCTCGCCTTTTTCGCCCTTGTCGCCCAGCGCACCGCCTTCCAGCGCTTGCTCGATCGCCTTGTCCAATGCCGCTTCCGGCTTGGCGTCCGGGTTCATCGGGATGCCCAGCTTCGCCAACAGCGATTCCGCAGCGTCCATCTTGGCCTGGCGGGCCGAGTCCATGCCGCCCTTCCGGCCGGTCTTGGCCTTGACCGCAGCTTGATCCTCGAAAATGACCTCGGTGATCGGCGCGCTCAGGTTCAAGCCGTTGCCGATACTGTAGCGGACGAAGAAGAGGGCCAACGCCAGCGCACCCACGGCGGACATCGCATAGAGCGACCGCGGCATCGTGAACGGGATGGCCGTCGCCAAATCGACCGTCGCAGCTGCCTGTTCCGCCTCGCCCCTCTGGCGATCCCGGTATTCGCTCGCCTTGGCCGGATTGGCATCGAAGTACAGCGCTGTGGAGAGGGAGTCGTGCAGACCTGCGGCATCATCGATCCGGATCGCCGTCGCGTAGTTCGTCGGCATGGCTCGCGTTACGCCACGGATGCCCAACCCCACGCCGAGCGCGGCGAAAAGGCCCAAAGTCCACCACTCCAAATAGCGTGTTCCAAGGATTAGGATGAGCGCCACACCGCCGATGGCCACTGCGGCGGCGACGGCCGTTTGGGCCAACGACTCATTGACGATCAGGCGGCGGCGGGCACGACGAACAAGATCCTCTACCATCTATTTATGTTACAGCCCCGGTTTCCAGATCGGGGCTGGAACATTTATTCAACTACCGTAGCGCGCTGCAATTCGGTGGTAGGGCAGCCATGTAATGGACCCCGTTTTCTGGACAGTTTGAATATGAGAGGGCTGGCATCGAAGATGGAGGAAAAACGATGCCACGAGTACGAAAAGGCTACCCGGCGAGCCTGAAGGCGAAGGTTGCGGTTGAGGCGATCAAGGGGATGAAGACGGCGGCACAGATCGCGCAGACGTTCGGCGTTCCGCCGAACTTGGTCGCGAACTGGAAGAAGCAGGTCCTGGAGCAGTTGCCGGAGGTGTTCTCCGCCTGACAGGCCAGTCTGGAGCACCGACCCACCTACGGTTGCAACATCGTGCTAGCGGTCATGCTTGAAGTACTCCTGCCGTGCTTCACCGATTTGATCCAAATGGTCGAATAGTATCTGCCGAATCTCGGCGCAGTTGGGGCGTGAGGCCGGACTCAAACGCCTCTTCAATGCCAAACATGAACGGCCAAACCGGGTTGTGTCGATCCAAAACTTGCATGCTGCGCCGACCTTCCTGCAATCAACTCATCGGCTAGAAACCCTCGTCGGACAACCAAGAGTAAGTTAGCCCGTTCACCGTTTCCCTGACACCACCCGCGACCCGACTTACGAAGCGGTAGGGAGGATCAGCCGGTACCCCACCCAGGGTTCCGTCAGCAGGTATTGGGGTTTGGCCGGGACGGGTTCGATCTTGCGTCGCAGCTGGTTCACCACCACGCGGAGGTACTCCACCTCCTCCCCGTAATCCGGGCCCCAGACCGTTTGCAGCAGTTTGCGGTGCGGGACAGGCTTTCCGGGATTCGCGGCGAGAAAATGCAGCAGGTCAAATTCCTTGGGAGTCAAGCGCGCGGTCTTGCCGTTCAGGGTGACGCGGCGGGTGCCGAAATCGATCTCGAGGACTCCATCGGAGACAACCTCCCCGGCGACCGAACCTTCCGGGTTCGACGGCATTCTCCGCATGGCGGCACGAATCCGCGCCAGAAGTTCCTGGATGCCGAAAGGCTTGGTGACGTAGTCGTCAGCGCCCGCGTCCAGTGCCTGGACCTTCTCGCGCTCGGTGTTGCGGACCGACAGGATGATAATCGGGATATCCGAGGTCTCGCGGATCGCGCGGCAGGTTTCCAAGCCTCCGATCCCAGGCATGTTGAGATCCAGCAGCACCAAATCGGGCGATTCCTCGCGCTGCTTGGCAAGCGCATCCTCGCCGCTTTTCGCATCCACCACGGAATAGCCGAGTGCGGTCAAGGTCGCCCGCATGGCCCGTCGCAGTTGAGGTTCATCGTCGACTACAAGAATGGTGGTTGTGTTCATGCGGATGGGCGTGGCAAGGTGATCGAGATAGCGGCACCGCCACCCTGCCGGTTTTCGGCACGGACTTTTCCGCCGTGTGCTTCGATGATACCCTTCGCAATCGCGAGGCCCATGCCGGTGCCGTCGATTTTCGAACGGACAGCCCGGGCGCGGTAGAACTTGTCGAAGATCCGATCCAGTTCGGCGGGGTTGATTCCAGAACCCCGGTCGAGGACGGCGATGGTGGTAAAGCTGCCGCCATGGGCCACTTCGACCACGATGGGGGAATCGGCGGGCGAATACTTGCAGGCATTCTCAAGAACTTGGGAAAGTGCCCGGCGCAGCAGGCCCGGGTCGGCAAAGACGGCCTGTTCCGAAGACCCGACGGAGGCGGAGCAGCGTGAGGCCTCATCCTCGCCAAGAACGGCAAACGCATCGCCGATGACTTGGTGTACGGGTGTCCACGCCTTTTCGAGGCGCAGTTCGCGGGACTCGATGCGGGCCAGCTCGATCGCCTCGGTGATGGATGTCTGAAGGCGCAGCGACCCCTGGTCGATGATGCCGAGCAGTTCGTGCCGGAGCTCGTCGGGAGCGTTCGGGATCGAAATGAGGCTCGTAACACAGGTACGGATGGCGGTCAAGGGCGTTTTCAGGTCATGGGCAAGTCCGTCGAGAAGGGCGGCTTTGAACTCCTCGTTGCGGCGCGCGGCCTCGGCTGCGGTGGCGCGTTCGCGGGCTACGGCGCGCTGGTGGTTGATTGCGAGCAGGTTGGCGACGGACTCGCCGAGGCTGAGGTTGATGCGGGTCTCGATGTCCGGTGCGGCAAGCGCAAGGCTCCCGATGGTCCGGGTGCCCATCTTGACAGGGAAAATGGCGAGTTCGGGCGCAAACGATCCGGTTCCGGTGGCTGCGGCGTGCTCGAGCGCCGGAAGCGTGCGGGCTGGGTCGGGGAGGTTGCCAAAAAGGGAGCCGCTTTCGGCGTCGTAAAAGGCGACGCTGGCGAGCCCGAGGATCCGGCGGGCGCAAAGGACGGATTGGGCAACGGAGTCGGCCCCGTCCTCCATAAGAAGTTCGCGGCTGAGTTCGTAGAGGCTGACCATCTGGTTGCGTCCGGCCTGGGCCTCCTGGGCACGGCGGCGGGCATCGTCGGAAAGCTTGCTGGCGGTAACGGCGGTGGCAAGGAAGGCGGCCAGGGCAACCCAGTTTTCGGGGTCGGAGATGGTGAAAGTACCCACGGGCGGCAGGAAATAGTAATTGAAGACCAGGACACCGGCCGCGGATGTGAAGATCGATTCGAACAAGCCCCACCGGGTCGCGGCCGCCAGAACCACAACCAACATGTAAAGGGCCGCCGTGGTTGCATTTACGGGGATTACGCGGTGGCTGAGTTGAACGATGAATACCAAACAGGACAGGCAACCGGAGATGCGCAGCAGTTTGGCGAGGGAACGCGGCATGACGGTCTCAGCGTAGCGTAGGTGCCAGTGTTGCCTTCCACTCCTCGAGTTCGGGAGCCAGCGGGGCAATCACCACGACCTGGTCGCCTGTTGCCGGACTACGGAACCCGAGCCGGTGCGCATGCAGAAAGTAGCGGTCCCAAGGGGACTTCTGGGCTCCATAGAGGGGATCACCGGCAACCGGGTGCCCCATGGAAGCCATGTGCGCCCGAATCTGGTGCGTGCGACCGGTGCCGAGTTGGATCCTCAGGAACGTGAAGCCGTCGAAATACTCGATGGACTCCCAGTCGGTCTTGGATGCTCGGCCTGTTTCGAGCTTGGCGGTCATGCGGGCCCGGTTGCGCGGGTCGCGCGTGATGGGCTTCTCGATCCGCCCGGCCCCCCGCATGCTGCCTTCCACCAGCGTCAGGTAGACCTTTTCGACCTTGCGGGAGGAAAACTGGAGGGCGAGGTCCTGGTGTGCGGCGTCATTCTTGGCGACGACGAGGGCTCCGCTAGTGAAACGGTCGAGCCTGTGGACGATCCCCGGGCGCATTTCGCCGCCGATGGCCGACAAGCCGCCAAACCGGTGCAGCAGCGCGTTGACGAGGGTTCCGTCCGTGATTCCGGCTCCGGCGTGGACAACCATCCCGGCGGGCTTGTTGATCACGACAACCGAGGCATCCTCATAAAGGATGGAAAGCGGGATGTCCTCGGGAGTCGCGTGGAGTGGAGCGGGGGGAGCAGGCTCCACGTCCACCTCTTCCCCGCCCCGCAAGGCGCAGGAGGGTTTTTCCGTCTTTCCGCCAACAAGAACAAGGCCGTCCTTGATCCAATTCTGGATCCGGGACCGGCTGAATTCGGGCAATCGTTCGTGGATGAAAGCGTCGAGCCGCTTGCCGCGGTCGGCTTCGACCGCTGTGAGGCGCATGACTCCAGTATGGAGGGTCGGACAACTCCCCAGGATCTTCAGGGGCTCTTCTCATTTCTTGAAGGGCACTGCAACCTCGCAATAACTGCCCGGTTCCGCCGTGTTCACCACTGATACGATTTGGCCAGCAACGGTTCGGACCATGGGCCACTGCGAGTTTTCCAGAACAACCAGGGAGATCCTCCTCGCCTTCAGATTCTGCTGGTAGCGGATGTTCTTGTCGGTTGTCACCAGCACCTCGAACCCAGCCCGTTCGGCCGCATCAATCAAATCGCCATTGACAAGTTCTTCCCAACCGCGGGTTCTCGCCTCGACCACTACGTGGTCGGTTAGGAGCCGCGCCAGACCACGCGGCGTCCCGTTGTCGAACAGAACAAACATGAAATCCGATTAGTCGAACGAGGGATCCCTTTCCAAGGATTGGGCAACGAACGACATCAGGCTGTCGATTTCCTCCCTGCTCACGGGAAACTGCTCAATCACCTCGTCGATGGTCATCCCTGCCTCGATGTTTTCAAACACCACTTTCGCAGGTGTGCGGGTGCCGCGCAGCAGCCATGCGCCGCTGACCTTTCCGGGAATGCTCTCGACAGCGGGGCATTGCGACCAATCCAAATACGGCATCACGTGGACTCCTATTCCGAGCGTACGCTGCTGGTCCAGATTCGTCAAGGATCAGCGTCCGGCAGCAGGACAACCTGCCCCTAAAACCCCTGCTTCGCCCCCGCAAGAATCCGCTCCACCACCGAATGCGGCGCATCGATGTTCTCGACCATGATCCGGCTGGCCGCACCGGCAGTTTCGATCCACACGTCGCCGACATTGCACAAACGCTGGAACAGGGACTGGTTGACGCCCACGTCCTGGATCCGGGACAACACCAAGCTATGCGTCGATTTGCCGAACAGCCCGGTTTCAGAGCGCAGACGGTCCGCCGTCAGCACCGTCACCGTGGTGCGGAGCTTCACCCAATGCATCAGGGGTGAAATTAGTGAAATGCTGACCACCGCCGGGATCCAGATCTGCGGAATTTCCCCGGCAAAGTGCGCAATCCACGCCACCAGCACCACCAGCAGCACCAACGCGGCCCAAGCCTTGAGAAACTTCGTCGTCGGTCGAATCGTCAGGTCGCTCATCCCCCCTATTATGGCGAAACTCAGGCCGTCGGGGGTGTGGTGATCTTCCGAATGCTCTCCGAAATCGCGTCCTGGTCGAAAACTTTCTTCCAATCTTCACGGAAGATGCTGCGCTTGGCCTCGGCGATGGCCTTCAGCGCGCCGTCAGAGAAGGTCGCAC
>CAITMP010000126.1 GCA_903893525.1 uncultured Acidobacteriia bacterium
CCTTTTGCCTTACCATAGTTGATATATACCACGATACATACCTACCACGGCGGTGCATTCCGAGGCTTAAACTCCCGCAATGCGGCGTTCGGGGACGCGTCGCGCCCGAACCGGGCGGATCGGCTCCCAGCGCGCAGCGGATCCGCGCACAAACGATCATGCAGTGTTACCCCGTTCAACGCACGCGCTTGCGTGCGTTCTCATTTCCGATGTCGGGCGTACTGTTCGAGCAGGACCGCTGCCCAGGGCGGAATTTCATCGGCCAGGTTGTAGACTTCCCCTTCGCGCATCTCGAAAACCGGTCTCGGTTCGACGTCCGAATTGTCGAAGACGAGGCCCTGATGGACAAGCCGCAGCACGGGTCCGGCGTTTCCGAGACTGCGCAAGTAGCGGCGCCGGACATCGCAATCAGGGACGTCGTGGCCACCCTGCGAGACACGCTCACGAACTCTCTGAATGCTCCGCTCGGGATTGTCCACACAGACATAGAAAAGTCTGGTGAAAAATGAGCGTTCCAGCGCTGTTTTGATCGCGGCACTCGTCCAGCTTCCGGCCAGCGTTGTTTCGATTGCGAAGCTCTCCTGGTGGCGGATGTACTCTGCCGTCCGGCGAAGTACCTCCCGTCCGGCCGCGATCCCTGCTTCTCGCGGCATTTCAGGATTGATTCTCCTGGCGACCGCGTCTGGTTCCAGCAGATTCTCTCTACCTTCGAAATCGACTTGCCTGATCAGGCTGCTCTTTCCCGAACCGTTCGGTCCGGCAAACACAGTCAGAAGAGGCAAGTATCAGGCTCTTCCAACTGGCGGATCACGCGGTAGTTACTTTCACGCGGTGCCCCGGCGATGAAACTGACCTCGAATTTACGCCCGTCGGGATCTTCCATGACATCGAGACCGCGGTCCCAGTCCCGATAGAAAACAGCAACGCCGGCTTTCAGCGTTTCCAGCCTCGCGCGAGCACCAGCGAGGATAATCGCCGAGGTAAATTCCTCTTTTAGGAACGGACTGGTCTCCATATCCCAATTGTAAGTCGACCAGTGGTGACGCCCGGCGCCGGGCATCTTATGCTCTCGTCGAACGCCATTTCGTGTCAACGGTCGCTGAGGGATGATCGTTCGTTCGCGGTGAAAGACCCTATGCCTCAAAACCTCGTATGTAGGGTGTATTCGGCGGCCGCGGCCCCGTTTCAAACATCGGCCCGTGGGATGCGTGATATTTCATGTTCATGAACGGCGTCTCGATGCGGCGTCCGACGGCAGCGTAACGACCGTTCCCCCAGTTTAATTCCATGCAGTCGTTGACAATCCCGGTGGACAGCAGCAGACGCTCCGCATTTTACGGCTCCTTTCCGGTCAGCATCATCTCCGTGATCCGGTGCTCCTGCCCGTTCGCAGCGTGGTATTGCGAGAAGGGGCCGGGCCAGCCAGGCATCGAGACGAGCGTCGGGGCTTTCCGGCCTTCGATTTCGCCGACGCACGGATCAGATCGCGGTCCAGCCCACATCCGTGCCCTTGTGCGCGATTGCCATACCGCCGTACGAAAAGGCCGGAAAGACTAATTCCAGGGCGGATTCAAAGATCGGTAGCCCAATCTTCGATGCCGGGAAGAGTGGCGACGTGGTGGAACGCATGGTCGTGGGTTACAAGAATTGCGCCGAGTGAGATCGCGTGGGCCGCGATGAGAAGGTCGAGGTTGCCGAGAGGCTTGCCGAGGCGTTCCTGGCGGGGCCGGAGAGTTCCGTAAGCCCGAGCGGCGGCGCTGTCCCACGGGGCGGGGCGGACCATCGACAGGAACCCTTCGAGGGCCGCCCACTGCGCAGGAGAAGCTCCGGCTTTCTCCAGACCATAGCGGAGTTCCTGCCTCGGTTATTACCGAAATGCCGACGGATTGCTGTTTGGGCAAGGTGGCCAACCGGGTGCGGGCCGCAGCCGAGCGCCCTTTCAGGATGTAGCTGACGGTGTTGGTATGTAAGAGAAAATGAGGGGGCAAAAAATGAGGGGTGAGAAAATGAGGGGCCGGAAAATGAGGGGCGCCGCCGGAACTCACAAAGCCTCTCTTACCTGCGGAAGGTCCTGGTCACGATTCGCGAGGAAATCGTCGGGGAAACCGGCAGCATCGAGGGCGGCAAAGATCTGGTCCCAGTCTCCGGGCGATTGCGAGAGAATGACGTCACCCGTGCGGGGATCACGGCGAATGTAGACCTCGGCCGTCGGGAAGCGATATTCGAACGGGATTCGAACGGCCTGACTCCGGCCGGTCATGAACACTCGCGCCTTTTCTACCTTTTGCCTTACCATAGTTGATATATACCACGATACATACCTACCACGGCGGTGCATTCCGAGGCTTAAACTCCCGCAATGCGGCGTTCGGGGACGCGTCGCGCCCGAACCGGGCGGATCGGCTCCCAGCGCGCAGCGGA
>CAITMP010000127.1 GCA_903893525.1 uncultured Acidobacteriia bacterium
CGGATCTTGACCCCGGTTTCGCCGCCAACCCCGATGCATCGGGCACCAATGCGGACGAAACGGGAGTCGGCGAGGGGATGGGGCAAGTTTCCGGCTGAAGAGGTGGTGCCGGTTGCCGGGTCATACACGTGGATCTCGGTCGAGAAGCCATCCGTGTAGCCGCCAAGGTAGAGGATCTCCCTACCTACCGACACAGCCGACCCGGCACGACGCGCAAATGGCAGCGGGGGACATTGGGTCCAGATGTTGGTTGCGGGATTGTACGCCCAGACCTCGGCCAAGTTTTCGATGTCGCGGGCCGGGTCCTTGCGCATACCCCCGAGCACGTAGATTCGCTTCCGATGCAGGACAACCGCAGCCGTGACGCGGCCAAAGCTGGGAAGCGGGGCTAGCGGGGTCCAAGGTTCACCGGATCGACGCCGATACAGGGTATTGGTGGCAGTTCTTATGTCGCCGAGCGCCTTCAGACCGCCAAACAGGTAGATGTCCTGTCCGATGGCGAGGGCTGTGGCATAGGTGGTGGGGAAAGGCAGGCGTGCTTCGGGCAGTGGAACCCAGCGGCGCCCGTCGAAACTTAGGGCGCTGTCGGTAAGGGTGCCATTTTCGATGCCTCCGAAGATGTGGACGGAGTCGGTAGTGGCGCAGGCCGCGTCGGACCGGGGAGCGGGCAGCGGGGCGGCCTGGCTCCAGCGGTTGGCACGGGGATCGAACAGGTCGCAGCGGTCACTGAAGATTTTCTTGTCGGACTCCCAATGGCTTCCACCGGCCACGAGCACCTTGTTGCCGTAGTTCGCGGCCATGCACCCGGCGCGGGCCAGCGGCATCGGGGCCCTTTCGACCCAAGCCGGGGCGGCCGACGTTTGGGGGGACAAGAGCGGCTGGGCCAACAGAACGCCCAACTCACGCCGCGTCATGGTTGTACGTCCGTTACCAGGAAGAGCGGTTCGCCGGGTTGCACCATGGGGCAGGCGTGGATCAGCACAACCACGCCGGACCGGGGCGCGAAAAATTCATCGATCTGCCGCCCCCAAATGTCGAGCAGCCTACCGAAACGCTGGCCTCTTTCCACCCATTGCAGCAATTCAACTTCCGGAAGCAGGAATCCGGGCTGCGTCGCCGTGACTCCGCCGTCGATGTTGCCATCGCCGTGCAACCGCAGTTGGGGCGGGATCGGCTCGGGCACGCCGGGCAGAATCGCCAAGTGTTGCAGCAGACGGGCCACACCGCGCCGGTAAACGGCAAGGTCATCGGGATGGATGCGGCCGGCACCGCGCGCTTCGGCATAGAGGCACGGAATGCCGCGCGCCCCTGCGGCTGAAACAGTGCGACCGGGTGCGATTGCCGGGTGGCACCAGATTACGGGAGCACCGAACGCATCCGCGGCCAAACGCGCGGGAGCGTCCTGTTCGTGGTACCCGACCATGGTCGGCATTAGAAATTTCACGCCACCACTGTGGAGGTCGAGATAGAAATCCGCCAAGGGCAGCAGCCGTTGGTCGAAGGCCCATGCGATTGCCTGGGTCGGGGAGCCGTCGGGGTCACCCGGAAAGACGCGGGCCAGGTTTCCGTCGTCCAACGGGCTGGTTCGCGTTCCGTTCCAGAAGGCAGGAGGATTGGCAACGGGGACGGCTAGGAAATTCCCGGTCATCTGCGCCGGGTCGAGGGCACTGAAGGTATCGAAAATTGTCCGTATCCCCTCGTGTTCGTCGCCATGGACTCCTGCCGAGACCAGCAGGGTCTTCCCCGGACGCGTGCCTCGCACGGCTAGAACAGGCAGCGTCACCGAGCCCACCGGGAGCGACGCGCTCACTTTTTCCCCGGGACCGACCGCACTCCAATCGAATTCGGGAGGCGTCATTTGCCGGTAAGAATCCAATCGCGGGAATAGCGGGCCCAGCGGATGTCGCGACCTCCATTCGGCGCAGCCTGCTGCCAGACGGCAACGATGGTTCCGTCGACGGCCTGGGTCAGGCCGGGATAGGAGACTTGCAGTCCGTCTGTCCGCACCAAAATGCGGGGGGTGCTCCACGTCTTGCCGCCGTCGCTGGAAAGTGCGGTGCTGAGCGGGTACCGCGCCAGCGGCGAGTTGTTCCAGACGGCCACGATCTCCTTCGGATTCTGCGAAAGGCGCAACAAGGCGGTTGGCGTATTGTGGCCGGAGAGTGGGCTCGGAACGGGCGTGGACCATGTGACACCACCGTCGGTACTCCGGCTTTCATAGTGATGGGCCGCACCGGAACGCAGAATCATAAGCACTTCGCCGTTGTCGAGTTCCACCATGGACGGCTCGCACAGACCGGTGGTGCCACCGGGGGTGGTCCGCTCCGTTACGGCGTGCAGAGCGCCATGCAGCGACCATTTCTTCCCGCCGTCCTTCGAAATCAGGACCCCGGTGGTGAGATCCATTTCCCCCTCGCTCCGGGCGGCCATGCCCTGCTCGGGCCACCGGTCCCAGGCCACGCCAACCAGATAGCTCCCGTCGCGCAGCACGATTCCGTTGTGCTGCTTTCCTGATACGTACTGCCGAGGAATGAAGATCTCATCGATTGCCGACCAGGTTGCGCCGTTGTCCTCGCTGCGGACCACCATGGTCCAGCTCTTGTCGATCCGGTTCGGGACGCTTACCTTGGTGGAAAACACCAGCACGCGTTTGCCGTCCACCAGGATGTTGGGGTCGGCCATGGATTTGCCGGATTCCGCCATCAGGACGTTGGGTTTGCCCCAGGTCTTGCCGCCGTCCTGCGAGAATGCGTTGTAGACCTTGGAGAAATTGA
>CAITMP010000128.1 GCA_903893525.1 uncultured Acidobacteriia bacterium
GAATTCCGCGCGCACCTGCAGCCGATACTGCTCTTTCACGCGAAACACGCGCCCCAGGCTCAGCTGTTCGCTGGGCTGTCTGGCGTAACGGTAATCGTCGTAAAACGGCGCGCCGGGCTTGGAACGTTGCCTTGGAAGTGCCCGTCACGGTGAAGGCTCGGCAAGAGTTCGACTCGACCATGCTATCGTTCCCTGGACTTGCCCGCCATTGGAGACGGTTTGTCGCGCAGCCGACACGCGGGCGCGAGAATGGAGGTCGATGGATTTTCGGATGTCACGCCGTGCCGAATGGGAGATCGCGCGCCGAGGTATCGCGCCAGAAGTGATCCGCCATGTGTTGTCCGCCCCTGAGCAACGCATTGGGGATGATTCGGACGCGGGTTTGTTCGTGTGCCAGTCGCGGAGTCCCTCTGGCGACGGGCGATATACTTGGTTCGTGTCGTCGTGGCTGAAGACCGGTGCCACCTGTTGTCGTTACGGCCTACCGTACCAGCAAGATCGCCAAGTACTGGAGAGTTCCATGAAGCTTCTGTATGATTCGGAAGTTGACGTCCTAAGCATCGTCTTTTCCGACTCGCCAGTCATCGAGAGTGACCAGGACAAGCCCGGCCTGATCCTGGATTACGATGCAGCGGGAAACGTGGTTTGCTTGGAGATTCTACGGGCATCGACGCGAATGGCAGACCCGAAGACGGTCGAATATGGAGTTCTGCCATCGACCGTGTGGCCGACACCCAGTTTTGTGCAGCCCGGGTAGCTTGCGTTGCCGATCATGAAGACGGCGACCGACACCGACGCCCTGTTCGGCTAGCTCCGGGACCGGACCGCCCCCGGCCCGGAGGGGCCCCGTCGCGGTCCTCCGCGTAGGCCCCTTCAATCCAGCGCGAAATTCCCGTTCTCCTCACGAAGGTACTGAACGCCGTGTGGTTTTTTGGGTCGATGAACTCGATGAGGACCCTAGCGCAGCCACCACCGGGGCCAAGGCCGGAAGAAGCAATGCTGTTTTTCGAGGGGTGTAACTCATGTTTCCTCGTGGTGGTTCGCTGTGAAAATACCCTTTGCAGGTTAGAACTCAAAGCGGGCGACAATCTGTCCATTGCGCTGGCCGCTGACGGTGGTGGCATCGATGCGTCCAAAGCCCGCCGTGGGTACGCCGGCGCTAGTACGAGTCGGCGTCTGCAAGGGGTTGGTGGCTGAAGGGTTGGGCATTACGATCCGGTTGAACAGATTGAAGAATTCCGCGCGCACCTGCAGCCGATACTGCTCTTTCACGCGAAACACGCGCCCCAGGCTCAGCTGTTCGCTGGGCTGTCTGGCGTAACGGTAATCGTCGTAATACGGCGCCGACGAGCCCCATGTTCCCTGCGGCACGTCGGACCATGCGGCGGGATTGAGCACGAAGTCCTTGTTGGGGTCGATGCAGTGGCAATTCAGGTTTTTCTGGAACAGCGGCTGGCCAGCGACACGATTCATGCGCGTACTCTGAAAGACCAGAGCGTTCAAATTCGCCTGGGAGGCGGGAACAGCGATCGGAAGTCCGCTTCCATAGCGAAAGACTCCGCCCAGTGTCCATCCGCCAATTGCATTTCGAACAATGCGGTTGGAGGTAAGGCGTGGCGCTTCGTAATTGAATCCGGCCACAAACAGGAACGGCTGTGAGGAACTTACCAGCGATTTCTGGTTCGGGCGATTCAGCGCGTCATTGACGGCCTGACCCGTAGCCAGTTCCTTTGACCAGGTAAAGGCGCTGGTGAAGTCGAGGCCGTGGGAGTATCGCTTGTTTAGCTTGACCTGAAGGGAGTCGTACCAGTTATTCCCCACCGGTGCCCACATGGGAATCAGGGAACTGCTGAATTGAGGGTAGGGGCGAAGGCTTTGCGCTACAGTCTGGCCGGTTGGGAAGGTCGGGTAGGGCAGCTTGAAGCCACGGCTGATGGCGAGCGGCGAAGTGATGGTCGAAGTCAGTACCTGAATGTCCGCGGCTTTGGTTCTGTCAAGACCGACGGATGCAAGCTTCGCATCCGAAAGCGCGTTCAGGTTCACCAGGCCGGTTGCGGCAGTCAGCCACGCGCCGCGGTTGCCGACATAGGCAGCTTCGAGAACCATATTCTTCGCGATCTCCCGCTGCATGCTCAGGTTCCATTGCTGAATCCTGCCGGGCCGACCGGCGTTCGGATCGAGGTAATAGTTGGGAGATGTGACGGTGCCGGGAGTGGGCCGGCCGCCCGGATCCAGAGTCACCTTGTGCAAATCGACGGGATTGTAAATGAGTCCGTTGCGAAGGGTGATCCCGGGCTCGCCAAAGGTCGCGTTGGAGAAGGCGAGC
>CAITMP010000129.1 GCA_903893525.1 uncultured Acidobacteriia bacterium
AAGGTCTATTCGACCACATGTTCGTTGAGGAACCATGCTTGGAGTTCACCCGTGGCGATCACATCCCCCACCAGCATGTCGGTGGTGGCATCGTCTCCGGATTGGGCTGCGGCCGCCGCAAATTGGTGGGATTCCTTGAGGATGACCTCGTGGCCTTCCAGCAGCCGTCCGATTTGTGTTCGCCAGTCCTCACGGTCCCCCGGCGCACGCGGAATGCGGGTCAATTCGGCAACATCCGCAGCCATCGCGACAGCGACGCCACCCAGAAGCTGAACCCGTTCGGCCAAGGTATCGACCAATTCGGATTGCTCGCCGAAGTGCTTGTCAAAGAGCAGGTGGAGTTGTTGGAAGTGGGGCCCGGAAACCTGCCAGTGGTGCTTCTTGTAGAGATCGCGCAGGGTAAGGGTGTCCGCAAGGACCTGGTTCAAGTTGGTGGCGCTCGCGAGCCGGACCTCCTCGGAAAGGCCGATATGGAGGGACTTCCGTACGCTGCCGAAGTGCTGGATCGAATTCGATTTTAGACTCACGTCCAAATGGATGCCAAATATCGGCCGTCGGATTCGCGGATCACGCTGAACGGCGCTACACTGGATTTTCAGTCCCTGCGGGGGAGATCTCAAACAATGACAGCCAGCGAAGCACTACAGTACGCCAAGGAAAACGGGGCCAAGCAGATCGATGTCCGCTTCGTCGACATCCCCGGACTCCAACACCACATCTCGTACCCGATCGGGGAATTTTCGGAATCCTCGTTTGTGGACGGATTCGGCATCGACGGGTCCAGCATCCGCGGTTGGGCGGCAATCAACGAGAGCGACATGCTCCTGATTCCGGACCCTGCCACGGCGTTCATGGATCCGTTCATGGAGACTCCCACGCTGGTGATGATCGGCGATGTGCGCGACCCGCTGACCCGGCAGAACTACGAGCGGGACCCGCGCTGGATTGCACGCAAGGCCGAGCTGTATCTCAACAACGTCGGTGTGGGCGATACGGCGTTCTTCGGGGCGGAGGCGGAGTTTTTCATCTTCGACAACATCCGCTTCGACCAGAATGCCCACTCGGGGTTCTATTTCATCGACGCCGAGGAGGGCCGCTGGAATTCGAGCCGCGTGGAGAACAACCTAGGCTACAGGCCGCGATACAAGGAGGGCTACTTCCCGGTGCCGCCGACCGACCACTACCAGGACCTGAGGTCCGAAATGGTCAACGTGATGGAACGCTGCGGGTTGGTGATCGAATGCCACCACCATGAAGTGGCCACAGCCGGCCAATGCGAGATCGACCAGCGCTTCAACACGCTGGTGAAGTCCGCGGACAACATGATGACGTACAAGTACATCGTCCGCAACGTGGCCCAGCAGTACGGCAAGACCGTGACGTTCATGCCCAAGCCGATTTTTGGCGACAACGGCAGCGGGATGCACGTGCACCAATCGATTTGGCGGGACGGTAGGCCGCTGTTTTCGGGTGACGGCTATGCGGGGTTGAGCCCCATGGCTCTGCACTACATCGGCGGGTTGCTGAAGCACGCGCGGGCGCTTTCGGCGATCATTGCTCCCACCACGAACAGCTACAAGCGTCTGGTGCCAGGCTACGAGGCACCGGTCAATCTGGCGTATTCGCGGCGCAACCGGTCGGCGGCCTGCCGGATTCCGATGTACTCGACCAGCCCGAAGGCCAAGCGGGTCGAGTTCCGTCCACCGGATCCGTCCGCAAATCCGTATCTCGCCTTCGCTGCCATGCTGATGGCCGGATTGGACGGCGTGCTGAACCGGATTGAACCGGGCGAACCGTTGGACAAGGATATTTACGACCTATCGCCGGAAGAAATGAAGTCTGTGCCGTCGATGCCTTCGTCGCTCGAAGAGGCATTGGTTTGTCTCGAAGACGACCATCAATTTCTCCTAAAGGGAGATGTGTTTACCGAGGAGTTGCTGGAAACATTCATCGACTACAAGCGGAGGCATGAGGCGGACGCGATCCGGCAGCGTCCACACCCGTACGAATTCTCCTTGTACTACGACATTTAGGGCCTCGCACAGCGCGCGCCGGGGGTCCACTTTCGGCGCGCATACATCCAATCGAAAAAATCTATTTCCGTAAGCCCCACTCCAATTCGTACACTGGGTCTTTCCACCCCAGTACCGGACATCACGTTGGTGTCCACAAATCGAAACAGGAGAATTATGCGGAAATCACTAATCGTTCTTGCCTTCACGGCAACGGCTTTTGCGGCGGGTTTGGATAATCCCCGCACGGAAGTGGCGCAGCCCGACGAGCAAGCACAGGCCCCGGCACCGGCAGCACCGGACGCCGCCAAGCCAGCCGATCCGCCCCCGCCACCCGCCAAACTTGGTGGCTGGACGTTCAACGTGATGGGCGATGTCTATACGACCCACAACGGCAACGGTCCCACGCAGGACGTCAACCAACTCCAGAACTTCAATCTCCACCAGGGCGCACCGCGCTTCTCACTGGGCAAGCTCACCATCGACAAGTCGGACAGCCTTGTGGGTCTCCACGTCGACGTGGGCATCGGCGAAACCATGCGCCTGATCCACGCTGCAGATCCGGCTGCCCAACAGCACAAGGGACTCCGCTATTTCGAACAGATGTACATGATCTTCAAGCCGAAGAACGCACACGGCACGGAAGTCGACTTCGGCCAGTTTGTGACTTCGGCTGGCGCTGAAGTGATCGAGAGCACGTCGAACTGGAACTATTCCCGCTCGCTGCTGTTCGCTTGGGCGATTCCCTACTACCACTTCGGCCTGAAGACCTCCACTCCGGTGACCAAGGAAACCACGGTCAGCGTCCAGGTTGTCAACGCGTGGAACAACGTCTGGGGCAACCACAGCTTCCAGAACGTCGGGTTCGCTGTTGCCACTGTGAAGGACAAGAAGTACGGCTATGCTCTCGATTACTACGGCGGCAAGAGCGACCTCGGCAACAGTGTCGGGATGCGCCACTTGCTCGATGGCACCTTCACCTACTGCCCGAACTGCAACCTGCAGGTGTATGTCAACGGTTCATGGGGCCGCAACAACCGCTTCGGCGGTGGTTATGACCAGTGGTATGGCGTTGCTGGCGCGGCCCGCTACCAGATGGGCAAGATCTTCGCTGCCGCAGGCCGCGTCGAATTCTTCAACGATCCGGGCGGTTTCTCCACCGGCCAGAAGCAGATGTTGAAGGAAGCCACGATCACCGGTGAAGCCAAGTTGAACGATCACTTCGTGACCCGCTTGGAATATCGGCATGACTCCTCCGACCACGCCTTCTTCGACCACGGCAAGTCACCGGCGGTCAAGGGTATGGACACGCTGAGCCTTGGCATCGTGACACTCTGGGGCTGGAAGTAGTCTTTCATCCGCAGAACGGAATCAGGGCGCGGGGCTTCGGCTCCGCGCCCTTTTTACGTACATGAGAAGATGGCCGAATGAACCGCCGGTCCTTTCTCAAATCCACGGCCATTCGATCCACAGCGGCAGCGCTTAGCGCCGGATCCCTTCTTCCGGAGGCCGAGAACCGACCCAACATCCTCCTGCTGATGTCGGACCAGCATCGTGCCGATTGTATCGGTGCCGCCGGAAACCCGGCCATCCACACCCCGAATCTAGACCGCTTGGCCAAAGACGGAATCCTCTTCCGCAACGCCTGGTCCGCAACGCCCACCTGCACTCCTGCCCGGGCGGCCTTGCTGACGGGCATGAATCCTTGGAACCATGGCCTGTTGGGTTACGGCGTGGTCGCGGAACACTATCCAGTGGAGATGCCCCGGCTGCTGCACGATGCGGGATATTTCACCACGGGCATCGGGAAGATGCACTGGCATCCGCAGCGCGCGCTCCACGGTTTTGACCAGACAATCCTGGATGAATCCGGCCGCGTGGAATCGATCGATTTCCGCAGCGACTACCGTTCGTGGTTTTGGTCCGAGGCACCGGGTACGAATCCAGAGGAAAGCGGCATCGATTGGAACGGGTTTGCGGCCAAGCCGTACCCGCTGCCCGAACGTCTGCACCCCACCACTTGGGTGGCGGAGACGGCGGTCCGCTTCCTGAGGGACTATCGGAAGTCCCAGCCGTTCTTCCTGAAGGTGTCGTTTGAGCGTCCGCACAGTCCTTACGACCCGCCGCAACGCTGGTGGGATTTCTACGACAAGCCTCTGCCGGAGGCGAAAGCGGGCGAGTGGGCCGACCACCACAAGCCGAGGAGCGGGAGTGATCCAGCCCCGTGGCAGGGGGATTTGGGAACAGCCGCCGTCCAGAATGCCCGGCGCGGCTACTACGGCGCCGTCAGTTTCGTCGATGAGCAGATTGGCCGAATTCTGGACACTCTGGAGCAGCGCGGCTGGCTGAAGAATACCTTGGTCGTCTTTTTGGCGGACCATGGCGACATGTTGGGCGACCAACACCTGTGGCGCAAGAGCTATGCGTACGAGGGGTCGGCGCGCATTCCGATGATCCTGCGGTGGCCGGACGGATTCGCGGTGCAAAACCGGGGACTGGTATTGCGGAATCCCGTGGAGATCCGGGATGTGCTCCCGACGCTACTGGATGCAGCCGGGGCCGCTGCGCCGCAAACGTTGGACGGAACCAGCCTACTCAAGCTGGCGCGCGACCCGAAGGCCGAATGGCGGCAGTGGATCGACTTGGAGCACGACGTCTGCTACGCCGCGTCCAACCACTGGAACGCGTTGACGGACGGTCGCCGCAAGTACATCTTCCACGCCACGACCGGAGCCGAGCAATATTTCAATCTGGAAACCGACCCGCATGAGTTGCGGGACTTGGCAGCGGATCCGGCCGCCACCGCAGAAATTGCCATTTGGCGGAATCGGTTGGTGGAGTTTCTTGCTGTTCGGGGTCCGAACTGGGTCCGGGACGGAAAATTGCAGGTCCGTCCCAAGAGCCAGTTGTATTCGCCGAACTATCCTAAAGCGGGTAGTGCTACCAGTTCAAAGCCAAATTGACGAACGTGGCGAGCGGAATGCCGACGGGACCCTTGGCCAAGTGCGGCTTCGCGTCGTCGATCCACGCAGTTCCGGCGCAATCGACGTGCACCCACGGCGTGTCGCCTACGAACTCTTTCAGGAAAGCGGCGGCGGTGCAGGCACCACCCCAGCGTGACCCGGCGATGTTTTGGATGTCCGCATAAACGCACTTCAGCTGCTCGCTGTAGTCGTCGTCGAGCGGCATGGGCCACATTTTTTCGTTGGAGACCTTGGAAGCGGCTAGGAACTGGGATAGAAACCCGTCGTTGTTGGTGAAAACGCCGGAACTGACGAATCCGAGAGCCACCACGATGGCACCGGTGAGCGTAGCCGCATCCACCAAGTGCGTGCAGCCCAGTTGCTTGGCGTATTCGATGGCGTCCACCAGGATCAGGCGGCCTTCCGCATCCGTGTTGAGAACCTCGATGGTCTTGCCGGAGTAGGACTTGACGATGTCGCTGGGGCGCTGGGCATTGGCACCCGGCATATTTTCCACGGAGGGAACGAAGGCTGTCACCGCAACGGGGGGTTTCAAGCGGGCGATTGCCTGCATGGCGCCGATCACTGCCGCGCCGCCGCACATGTCGTACTTCATCTTCTCCATCCCTTCGGAAGGCTTGATGGAGATGCCGCCGGTATCGAACGTGACGGCCTTGCCGACGAGTCCCAAATGGTCCTTGCTTGGAACCTCGGGGGTGTATCGGATGACGATCATGACCGGAGGCTGGTCGCTGCCCTGGGCTACACCCAGAAGGGAACCCATGCCGAGTTGGGTCATGCGGTCGCGGTCAAGGATCTCAACCGACAAGCCCTCGGCTTCCGCAATTGCGCGGGCCCGGTCGGCTAGGACGAGCGGCGTGAGGAGATTCGGGGGTTCCACGGCAATGTCGCGGGAAACGTTGATGGCTTCACCAATGACTGTGCCCTTTTCGAACGCCGAGGAGATTTCGGCGGTCACATCCGGTACCACGATGGAGATGGATTCCACGGCCTTATGGGAAGCCTTTTTGGTCTTGTGGACGTCGGGTTCCCAAATTCCGCCGAGGATGCCGCGTGCTGCGGCTTCGACGAATGCGGCTCCGCCCAACGATCCATCCAAGGAGATCGCGATGGTTCGGACGCCTTTGCCTTTGATGTGGCGGACTGCTGCACCGGCGAGCCTTTGGACTGCGGCCGGATCCAGCTTTTCAGCCTTGCCTCCACCCACAAGCAATACCCGGTGTGCGGAAATGCCCGGCACCGAGTGCAGGAGTGTAAATTCCGACAACTTGCCGGATATCTCGCCGGACTCGTAGAGGTGGCCGTATGCCGCCAATTCGGGTCTGCGTCCGCCTTCAGTCTCGATCAAGACGACGGCATCCGTTTCAAGTAAGGCCGGGTTGGCCGATACCAGCTTCAATTCCATTTACGATTCCCTTCCTCAACAAAACGGGATTACCCGCGCATCTTGCTTTCACGGACTGCGGTGCGGGCCTCCGCCTCTGCGGTTTTGGCGCGCTCCGTCTCCCGCTTGTCGTGGAGTTTCTTACCCTTGGCCACGGCAATTTCACATTTTATCCTGCCGTTTTTCAGGTAGAGGCGGACGGGCACAATGGACAGGCCCTTCTCTTTGATGGCGACCCTGAGCTTGTCGATTTCGCGGCGGTGCAGCAGCAGTTTCCGGGCCCGCACAGCCGGGTGATTGAACTGGTTGCCGTGGCTGTATTCGCTGATGTGGGCCTGCATCAGCCACGCCTCGTTGTCCTCAACGGAGGCGTAGGCCTCGCGCAGTTGGACCTTTCCAGCTTTCGCCGCTTTGACCTCGGTGCCGGATAGAACGACGCCAGCCTCGTAACGGTCCAAGAGGAAATAATGGTGGCCAGCCTGGCGGTTGTCGCTGAGGACTTTGCCTTCTTCCCTGCCCTTGTTTGCTGCCGCTGCCAATTCGATTTCCTTTGGATGCCAGTGTGACGGCGCTATGCCCAGCCCCGAATGGCTTGAACGCCTTGGGGGTGCCGCGCGTCAGACATTACGATGATAACCCGTTCTTTGGGGCACCATCAAAACCGGGTCCTTACTGGCAGATTCGCAATGAACCGTTTCCAACGCATTACAGAAGTGCTCCTGAGGTTAGCGCGCAAGTCAACGCCGCCCGCCGCGTCTGGACGGGGGTGTCCCAAACGCTTGGCGACGCGCCCGGCGGCTCTTGCGCTGATAGTGCTCATCTTGGCGCAGTCGCAGGGTGAGCTGATCGCACGGACCCGCAAGGGCGACAAGCTACGGGCGGAAGCCCGGGCCGAAGAGTTGAAGGGGAACCTCGACCACGCGCTGGAGCTGGCTGAGGCGGCGATGGGCGAGGACGCCTCCGATCCCTCCTACATCCTCTTGGTACGGCGAGTCCGCTTCGAGTGCGGCGCGGCCCACGTGAAGAATGGGCAGAAGGTGCGCGCGTCGGGCAAGCTGGATGAGGCTCTGGCCGAATTCGAGAAGGCTGCGGTGGTCGACCCAGCCTCAGATATCGCGGCGCAGGAAATCCGCCGCACCAGGGACATGATCGAGCGCAACAAGAGTGGGGCCGCCGCTCCTGGCACCGCCTCGATGACGCCCGCCGACGTCTCGAAACAGGAAACCCAGGAACGTACCGATCTGTTGCAGGCCGTGCCCGAGCTCCGTCCATTCAACAGCGACTTGATCAACCTCAAGATGACCAACAAGCCGCGGGTGCTTTTCGAAACCGTGTGCAAGGTCGCTGGCATCAACGTAATCTTCGATCCCGAATACGCGCAGCAACAGCAGATTCAACAGGTTCAAATCGATCTCTCGCGCACGACCTTGGAAGAGGCGCTCGACCAGCTTTCGCTCACCACGAAATCCTTTTGGAAGCCGCTATCGCCGAACACGATCTTCGTGACGGTCGATAACGCCACCAAACGCCGTGAAAACGCGGAGCAGGTGTTGAAGGTGTTCTATCTTTCCAACATCACCGGTCCGCAGGAAATGCAGGAATTGCTAACGGTCCTGCGAACCGTTGTGGACGTCCAAAAAGTATTCAACTACACCGCGCAGAACGTTCTGGTGGTCCGGGCTGAGGCCGACACAATGGCCCTGGTGGAAAAGCTGATTGCGGATTTGGACAAGCCAAAGTCCGAAGTGATTGTGGATGTTCTGGTGATGCAGGTGAGCAGCACCTACATGCGGAGTTTGACCACGGCCATTGCGCCTACCGGAATCAACACCAGCGCAAACTTCACGCCGCGGTCTTCGATCACAGGTACCGCAGCCTCGACCTCCACCACAACAACCACCACGACCGCGAATACCGCTGTGCCCCTGTCCAACCTTGGACGCCTTTCAACCCACGACTATTCCTTGACTTCGATTCCCGGGGCCCAGTTCGAGGCCGTCCTGAATAATTCCGGTACCCGCGTAATGCAGGCACCCCAGATCCGGGCGACGGACAAGATCAAGGCGTCCATCAAGATCGGCGACAAGGTTCCTACGGCGACCGGCAGCTTCCAACCCGGTGTGGCGGGCGTTGGTGTCAACTCATTGGTCAATACGCAGTTTACGTTCCTCGACGTCGGCGTGAATGTGGAAATCACTCCCTACGTGCACGATGCCAATTCGGTCTCGCTCCACGTGGATCTGGACGTATCGCAGGTTAAGGATCGCATCGACCTCGGTGGCGTATCGGAACCGGAAATCAGCCAGAACAAGGCGCTGGTGGACATCCGTATGCACGATGGCGAGGTCAACTTGATCGGCGGTATCATCCAGCAGACAGACAGCAAGGCGAACACCGGCATACCCGGGTTGGGGCAAATTCCTGTTCTCGGACGCCTGTTCAGCGGGGAAACCATACAGAAGGACCGGACAGAGCTCGTGATCGCGCTGATCCCGCATATCCTGCGCTCGCCGGACATCAGCGCCAGCAACCTGAAGGGCGTGGCAGCCGGGAACGCGCAGCAGATCAAGGTCAGCTATGCTCCCAGGCGAGCGGCCGTCGCCAAGGACCCCAAAGACCCGGCTGCGGTGGATGCGGTTCCGTCCGCAGTGCCGCCGCCCGCCACGGCGCCTCCAACCCCGAGCTCGGGAAACACCATCGAAACACAGCCGGTCCAAACGGCGCCGCCGCCACCGCCCACTCCGCAGATAGTTCCCGGTATGCCGGATGGCCCCCCACCCCCACGCACGGGTATCCCAGGCTTGGCCCGGATCAGCTTCCTGCCGCCGAACGCGCTGGAGATGAATCGCGGACAGATTTCGACGATAACGATTCAGGCGGACAATATCCGCGATGTGACGCAGTTTTCGGCAGCCCTCCAGTACGACCCTAAGATCATCCAGGTGATGAACATGTCCCCGGGTGATCTGCTGCAACGTGCCGGGCGGACGGAACTGACGAAGAATATTCTGAACGCTTCGGGAATCGCGCAGGCCGGTGTCGGCGGTGGACCCGACGCCAACCCAATTTCTGGTACGGGTGGCCTACTCCAGATCACACTCCAGGCAATCGGCCAGGGCGAAACCTTGCTGACACCGGTGTCAATCACCCTCTCCACGGCCAACGGGCCGGTGCCCTCCACACGTCCGACGGCGTTGGTGGTCAACGTTAAATAAGCGCATGGAAGGCGATATCAAGAGGGTGCCGCTGGGAAATCGGCGTGGCATGTCGTTGGTGGAGCTGATTGTCGGTTTCACGATCCTGCTTGTTCTCACCGCCATGGCCGTCCCGATGGCGAGAGGCAATGTGAGGCGTATGAAGGAGCGGGAACTGTCCCGATCCCTGCGCGAGATCCGCGAAGCAATCGACAAGTATAAAGATATGGCGGACGCCGGGAAGCTGGGTCCGGCGGATGGCGTGGATACCTTCAACTATCCGAAAACCTTGGAGGCGCTGGTGGAAGGCGTGAAGGGTGCGGGCCAGGGCGCCGACACAAAGATCAAATTCCTCCGCCGTATTCCGCTGGATCCGATGACCAGAACGCGGGAGTGGGGCATCCGCAGTATGCAGGACGATCCGAAGAGCCAAGGCTGGGGCGGGCAAAATGTATTCGACGTGTATACGAAGAGCACGGAAAGGGCTGCCGATGGAACACCGTATTCGGAGTGGTAGAAATCGCGCTGGTTTCAGCCTGATCGAGCTCATGATCGTGATGGCGATCATGCTGACGCTGCTCTCGGTGGCGATTCCGTTCTACCAGAAGTCGATCCAGCGCGCCAAGGAGACCGTCCTGCACAGCAACCTGACGGCGATTCGGAGCATGATCGACGAGTATGCCTACGACAAACAAAAAGCTCCGCAAAGTCTCCGCGACTTGGTGACCGACGGGTACCTGCGCGAAGTTCCCAAGGATCCCATCACCGGCAGCAGCGAAACGTGGAAGATCATTCAGGAGGATGCAGGTCAGGCCGTGAGCACTGCGGAGCCCGGGATCTACGATATTCGCAGCGGATCCAGTGCGAAGAGCCTGGAAGGCACGCCATATTCCGAGTGGTGAAACATTTTTGGGGACTTTTGTAATCCAAGGTGCTTCCAGCGTCCGCACGGTCGGGGTAGAATCGTAGTGTTATGATCCAACTCCGCTCGTACCACTTGCTTCCGCTTCTGTTGTTTGGGATTGCAACGGCTGGGTACGGGCAGGTTCCGACCTGTTCGCCGAATATTACGCCAACCACGGTGCATGCCGAAGGGTTCTCGGAGCGGATCGGCGACATTGTGGTCAACTGTAGCGGCGGCACTGCGGGCGCGACGCTGGCCCCCACCTTCTTTTTCACCCTGAACACGAACATCACGAACAAGCAGGATTCAAACGGAAGCCCGCTCAACCTAAGTTTCTCCACACCCCAGCCGGGCAATGTTCAGGTTTCGTTTTTCGGCCAGACGGCTCCAAACACAATAAGACTGTTGTTCAACTACTTGGTCCCGGCGGGCGGTGCCGCAGTTTCGTTTACCATTCAGGGCGTACGCGCGGCACCGGCGGCGCTCGGCAATGGTTCCGGCTCGCCGTTGATCACGGTTTCGACCGTCGCGGTTGGGGTAACCTTTCCAGCGGCGGGTGTCCCGGTTGCTGCGGCCTTCGGTCAGCCCACACTCCTTTCTTCCAATATCAATTTCGGAGTACCGTGCGGTGGCTCGCCGCTTCCCGACACCAAGGATTTTCAGAGCTTCGCCACTTCCACCACTTTCTCCACCATCCGTCTATCGGAAGCGTCCCTCTCGAGCTTCACGGCGAAAGAGACTGGTACCGACAACGGTGTGCGGATCCAAGTGCGCCTTTCCGGTTACGGCTCCAATGCCCGTGTTTTCGTTCCCGATGCAATCGTGGGTGTCAACGGGACGGCGCAAACCTCCGCCGGTGGCTACACAACCACGGTCAATGGCGGCACGTACACCCCGGGCGGGTCGCAACTCCTCTTGGCGCGCGTGGTCGGTGCCGATGCCAGTGGTGCCGGTGGAACTTTATCCTTCACAACTCCCGTTGGCGTAACCTCGTTCACCACGGTAAGCGAAGTCACCCTTACCGGTGGAGCAGCGACCATCATATATGAGGTTCTGGACGCCAATCCAAACATTAAGGAGGTCGCCCAGGTTCCGGTGTTTCTGGTGGTTCCTCAAGTTGCTTGCGCTGCTCCCATTGCCCCCCCCGCACTCAGTGTCTCCCTAGCGCCGCTCTCCACCGTCTCCGTGTCAACCGCAACCGATCCGGTCCTCCGCTTCATCAGCACCACGATCGGCACCGATTGCACCCAGGTGGGCGATTGCTCGGCATCCTACTTCCCGACGCTCCTGCTGGACTCCACGCCGGTCCAGATCTCAGCCTCGTCGCAAGGCGGCACCCGCAACGGATCCATCCAGGTGACGAACAGCGGCGGAGGTGTCATGCCGTTCACCGTCTCAATCTCATATCAGTCCGGCACGAATTGGCTTTCCGTGACACCCACATCCGGCCAGAACAGCACGGGTCTCCTCTTGACCGCAGACCCCTCGGCCCTCGCACCGGGCACCTACAACGCCACTGTTACAGTCGATGCCGGCGGCGCGGGCAAAGCCTCCGTGCCGGTTGTTTTCACGGTGGGCTTGCCGGGAATCAAGATTACCGGCGTGGTGAACGCAGCTTCCTTCAAGAGCGGCTTGGTGGCACCCGGATCTTTCGCGGCGGTTTTCGGGACCAACATGGGTGGTAAGAATGTTTCCGTCACTTTCAACGGCTTCCCGGCCACCATACTGTATGCCGGTGCGACCCAGATCAACGTGATAGTTCCCTCCGCCTTGGGATTTGCCCCCGCCGCCGACGTGGTGGTCATCGCCGATGCCCTCAAGAGCGATTCCGTGAAGGTGACCGTTCAACCCAACGCTCCGGGCATTTTCAATCCGGGTGTGGTGAACTTTGCCGACGGGAGCATCAACGACTTCAGCCATCCCGCCAAACGCGGCGACATTATTCTGGTCTTCGCGACGGGTTTGGCGATTCCGCTGACGGGTCCTGTGAGCCTGACGATTGGGAACCAGACGAACGTGGTTCCGGCGTATGCGGGCGCGCAGGGCAGCTTCCCCGCACTCGACCAAATCAACGTGGTGGTCCCGCCAATCCTGCCGGCGAACCCGAATCCGGTTCCACTTTCCGTTTGTGTGGCGGATTCTTTGGGTACGCCCGTTTGCTCCAACGCTGTGAACCTGTATATCAAATAGCGCGGGTGCAACCGGGTGGTTGCGGTAGGCGTCTGTCGGGTGCGGGGGCTGGTTGGTGTTTCCATCAGCCTCGTACTACCATATATGTTCCGACCTATGCGCCGACCCCTGTCCATTGCCCCGAGTCTTTGCCTGGCAGCGCTGCTTGCTATGCCGATTGGCCTCCACGCGGCGAGCGTGGGCAGCGGCGCGCCGAGCATTGCGATCCAAAGCGCCTTTATCACAGCCTACGGCCGGGGATCGTTCTTCCAACTTGTGTACACGCCGCCGTCAGGTGTAGTTGCCTTCGGGACAACAGGCTTGGCCCAATTGTTCCCCTCCCAAGTATTGGGCATTCCCTCATGGGCACCGCGCACCTACTACGTTGGCGGCACTACCATTTTGGATGCGGCCCACCATTTTCAAATAGCCCAGAAGGACGGCACGTCGGGTTCCCTGATCCCAACATTTAATGACAACGGGGGCCAGACCACGCTTCCAAACCCGACTACGTTCGAGTCTGGAGAGGTGCCTTGGAAGGACGGTGGCCTTGCGTCTATCAACTACGCCCTAATCCTACCCGACACGTCCGCTCTGGACGACCCGCCCCTGGTTTGGCAGGTCTGGGGCAACATGTACACCTATTTCACGTCAATCGGGGTTGGAGTGGCGGGGTATCCAACGATGGATACGGCGTCCTGTCCTACTAACACCTTCGGGACTTGTACCTACCAGACTTTTGCCTCCAACTATGCACTTTTCGTGTACCAATCACTTGCCACCAATTTCACGCTGAAGGGCAATACCTACACTTCTTGGACTAACGCAGGTGGCATCGCGACCATGGGTGCACCGGTCAGCGCGGCGGCCAGCGTCACCTCAATCAGTGGCGTGATTGGCAACCAGCAATTTTTCGGCAATGGTTTTATCGTTGTGTATCCCTCCTCCTCAACGACGGCCCCAGCCTACGCCGTCACCGGAGACCTGTACACCGCCTACATCCAAGCGGGTGCCTCCGCAGCACTGGGGTTCCCAACCGCTGCCCCGGTAACGCTCAACGCCGCCGGCACGGTCCGGCAAACATTCGAAAACGGTCGGATTGAACAAACGCCGGGTAGCGCCCCAGTGGTTCTCTTCACCGTCAAATCGCTGGCAATCTCCGCTCCGACTGCTACTTTGAACATGCAACCGGGTGAAACCGTGTCGATCAAGGCCGTAGCCTTGGACACGCGAGGCCTACCGGTTAGCGGCCGCGCTCTCTCATGGACCAGCACCAACGGGGCTGTCGCCTCCATCCAAGGCATGGGCGACACCGCAATCGTCAAGGCAGTCGGCGGTGGGGCTGCAAATGTCTATGTAACGGGTGAGGGCCTCACTAGCGTTCCGCTAAGTATTCGGGTCACGGGCGTCTGTTGCGGTGTTGGCGAAGGTGCTCCAAGTGCGGCCTCACAACAGGCATTCCAAGCTGCTGTCTCCAGAAACGCCATTTCCGTGAAACTTCCGTCGGCGTCCCCGGCCACCAGAACGGGTGCCGGGTATGCCCAGACCCTGACTGCTGCCGATGGTTCCGGCAAAATCTACGTCATCGCCCAGCCCGACAACTCCACCACCGCCTGGCTCATCACCGGCGACCTCTACACGGCCTATCTTGCCAACGGTGGCTTCACCGGGTCGTTGGGCTATCCGGCTTCCGACCCCCTTCCCGGAGGCGTCCAGAAATTCACCAGCGGTGCGGCCTTGGCCCCCACACCCGTGGGCGGATCGGTCGTCATTATTTCGGCTGCCATCGCGCCAAAGTGGTTCGCGCTTGGGGGAATCACGGGAGCACCGGGCGCTCCTTCCGGTCCCGCTGTCCCGTTTACCTCGTTTGGCGGACGGTCGGGCACCACCCAGTTTTTCGCGCGCGGCACGATTTACGCCGTCACCTCCGGCGGCGGCAGCGGAACATATTTCTCGACAGGCTTGATCCTCGCCCGGTACGACGCCCTTTCGGCGACATTGGGAGCTCTCGGTGCGCCGACATCCGATATCGTCGTATCTACAACCGGAGTCCAGACCCAAACCTTCGAAGGCGGCACCATCGACCTCCAACCGGGAGCGGCCGCAGCCGTCGACCATCTAAATCCCCGTCGACCGGCCTTGACAGCCACGCCCGCCACGGTCGTGCCCGGTGGACGCGTCCGGATCGCCGCAACCGGTTTTGCACCGGGGGCAAACTTGGCGTTCACCATTACCGGACAGCCCAATTTCTCCACCGCCACCCCATCCGGAGCATTCCAGTGGGATATTGTTGTCCCCACCAACGCGAAAGTCGCGACCGTCCAAGTTGCCGTAGCCGCCCAAACGGGAGGCGACAAGGCCTCGGCATCCTATTCAATCGCGTCCGCCGCCGCTGCACTTCCCAAGCTGACCCTGGTCGGCGGTGACCGGCAGACCGCGCAACCCGGTAGCACCCTTCCCACTCCCGTCGTCGCCGTGCTGCAGGACTCCACTGGCGCGCCCCTTGCCGGGGTGCCTGTTGGGGTTACCGCCTCGCCCGGCGCTATCATCCAAGCCCCCAATACGACCGATGAGAATGGTGCGGTGCGGATTCTGTTCCGTCTCCCACCCAGCGCTGGGGTGGCAGTCGGTTCCATCACCTCGGGGGGCAAGACCGTCGATTTCAGCGCCCTCGCCACCGCTGCCACCATCCCGAACTTCCCACAATTCACCCAGACGGATCCCCAGGGTGCCTTGGCCACCACGCTGGCCGAGTTGATCCGATTCAGCCAAAACGCGGGGACCATTGGCAGTCCCAACGGATTGGCAACCGCCGCGAACATCGCCGCGTGGCTCACCACCTCCAACGGCTACGACCCGTCGGACACCAAGGCCAACATCGCCAACCCCTGGGTCGCGGCACAATTCGCCAAGGCCTCGATTGCGCTCGAAGATTCCAACTTGGACCACATCCGTGACCTAATCAATTCCGGTACCCCCGTCGGACTGCTCCTGAACCTCGCCGCCGACGGACAGCCCGCCGGAAGCACGGCTGTGGCCGCCACTGGAATTATGGCTGATGGCTCCATTCAGATTGTTGATACCAATCCCACACTTGCCCGTACATCCCTTACCGACTACTTGGCGGGCTTCGCCACATCCCAAGTGATACAAGCAACAGTTGCAGGGGCATTCCGTATTGTGGGCACCCCAACTGGAACACCTTTCGTGCTAGCCGTGCCGAAGTCGGCTGGCACTACTGTTTCATCCGCTGCTGGAACCTGTCGAGATCTGGATGTTGCCGACCCGTTCGGTGCAGTAGCCGTCCCGAATCCCTCGGGAGTGAGGTTCTCCGCATGTGACGGTACGCAGGCCACATACGAGGCCGATTTTGGCGCGCAGACCGGTGGCCGTTTGATTGACCTCGCTGGAGGTGCGCCAGTCACTATTGCTGCCAATACGGGAGCCTCCCTCCAAATCACCAGGAACCCGGCTCTCCAGGCTACAGCCTTGACCGGTACAATTACGGCCGTGCTGGATTCCGCAGGCTACGGCACGACCTTAGCCCCGGGAGGCCTGGTAACGATTTTCGGGTCCGGGTTTCAATCGACGGTCACGGTCGGCGGCGTTGCAGCCAAGGTCCTGGCGGCGTTCCCGTTCCAGATCAACGCCGCCATACCGGACACGGCCGTCGCGGGCAACACCACCCTGACCGTTGCAACCGCAACGGGGCCAGTATCGCGCACCATAGCCCTCACCGCCACCGCACCAGGAATCTTCGTGGTCGGAACGACGGCTGGACGTACGGTAGGCGCAGTTGTGAATGCCGACGGCAGCCTGAATAGCCCGTCAGCCCCCGCACAACGGGGACAGCCTGTGTCGATCTACTGTTCCGGCCTGGGCGCGACGGTGCAATCGGGCACTTTCCGGACCGTTACCAATGCGGTTACGGTACAAATCGACAACACGACCGTGACGCCGTCGTTCGCGGGTCTGTTGCCGGGTTTTGTCGGCCTGTACCAAATCAATCTCACGATTCCGACGACCTTGGCACCGGCTGCGAACGCGGCCTTGACGCTGAAACAGGCCGGAAAGACGAGCAATCCGGTCCCGCTGGCCTACCAGTAGATGAAAATTCCATCATCTACACAATTGCCGCTTGCATCCGGACACCCGGCACGGTATAGTGCCTACATGGGGTTCGCCCCAGAGATTGCAGTACCCCAAACAACAGCCAAGATATTTCCGCTTGACACAAGCGGGGGACTTGGTGTATAAAAGATTTTGGTATAACAGTTTCAGTTCGGGTAGTAGGCGCAAGCAGTTATAAAAAGCTCACACCCATCAAGATGTACCGCCTCGCTGACCGCTTCAGGAAAGCAGGCATGCCACACCCTCCGCCCGACACGGAGAAGTTCTCAGCGAAGTACAGTTGCACACGTTGTAGTTGAGGCTCAGGTAGAGAGAACTTTCCGATTCACGAAGCATCCGCTTCACAGCAGTACAAAATTCACAGGAGAACAAATGAAAAGCTTTAGCATCAAACTATTCGGCATCGCTGGCGCTGCGCTGATGTTCAGCAGCATGGCATTCGGCCAGGCCGTCAACGCCGGCTGCGACGTAATCCAGGCACCGGCAGTGAACTTCATCCGCGCGGAAGGCCAGACGGAAGTGGTTCCGCCGTTCAACATCCGCTGCGCCACGGTTTCCACCCTCGTCAGCAACACCACCATCCAGTTGTTCCTGTCGCCGACCGTCACGGTAACCACCCCCTTGATCGCCGGTTCCAGCACCAACGTGAACGTCTCGGTCACCGGCGCAACCGGCACCCCGACTGTCACCGTTTCGGGCAGCACCATCACCCTCTCGGGCGTTGTGATTCCGGTCGGCGGCACCACGCTGACGGTTAGCAATGTTCGCGTCAATGCGACCGCCATCCCGTCCACCTCCGGTGGCGCACCGAGCAACCTGTCCATCCAGGGCTTCTTGTCCGGTTCCAACACCACTCCTGGTTCGCTCGCTGCCGTCCCGGTTGCCTATGTGACCAACGGTCTCGCGGCCTCCAGCATCGGTGCTGATTCCGCCTTCGCTTCCACCAACAAGATTTACACCACCGCCGCCAACCTCGCTACCGCCAGCACCACCAGCGCCTTCGGCGTTTGCGGTGCGCTCAACAACTCCACCACGACTGCTGGCTTTGCCAACTTCTACGTGAAGGTTGCTGAGAACTTCGTCAGCGCATTCAAGACCCAAGGCGAAGAACTCTTGGGCGCAGCTTCCGGTACGCGCTTCAAGGTCACCCTCACCAACATCCCGACGGGCTTGAATTTGTACATGCCGGTGGTTATCAACCAACGCACCGTCACCGCGGTTGGTCCTCCCGTTGTCGTGGGCGTTACCGCCTCCGCACAGGCCCAGATCAGTGAATCGGCTGCCACCAACGGTACTGCCAACCAGCAGGTTGCGGTCACCACCCCGGCGCAGTTCACCCCGGGCAGCGGCTTCTTCACCAACTTCTCCACCACCGATGGCACCACGCTTGGTGCAACCAGCAACAGCGCCACGGGTGGTCTGTTCCAGGTTCCCGTTTCCAACAACACCGCGACTGCGATCTACGAAATCACTGCCGACGCGCAGGGTTCCATCGATACCTTCGTGATCCCGGTTTACCTGCAAACGGGCACCAACGCCCTGCCCAGCCAGTCCACCAGCATGTCCGTGGCCGTCAGCTTCGCCCCTGTCACCGGTGCCAGCACGATCCCGAGCTTCGCTGTTGGTACATCCACCACCACCACGGCGATGTTGAGCTTCACGGGTTGCACCACCACCCTCCTCTTCCCCTTCGTCAGCAACGCGTCCGGGTTTGAAACGGGTATTGCAATCTCCAACACCACCATCAAGACCACCCCGACCGGCTTCGTCAATGGCGTGACCACCACGGTTGAGTCTGGCACCTGCAACCTCGCCTTCTTCGGCACCGGTGGCACGAACCCCGCAACGGTTCAGGCTCCGAACCCGAACGAAGGTGGCACTGCCCCCTACGGCACGCAGGAAACGTATGCGTTCACCCTCAGCCAAGCGCTGGCGGTCAACTCTGCCAATCCCGCAACGTTCACCGGCTTCATCCTCGCCCAGTGCAACTTCCGGTATGCGCACGGCTTCGCCTACATCACCTACGGTGGTCTCGGCACGCCGAACGCGGTTGCCATGGGTTACCTCGGCATCCTTCTTGGCCGCGGCGGCGCATCTGCCGATACAGCCACGTTCTAAGCAACCCTTCAACACAACCCAAAAAGGGGAAGAGCTTCGGCTCTTCCCCTTTTTGTATTTCCGCTCCTCATTTCCAACATGATCGCCATCACCCGCGCTGTCGGCCTCTCCATTGCCAACTGCGAGCTGACGTGGCTCCCTCGTGAGCCCATCGACCCACTCCTCGCCCAGCACCAGCATCACGGCTACGAGCTCTGCTTGGCTGATCTCGGAGCCACAGTGCTTTCGCTTTCCGCCCTTCCCGATCATCCCGATGCCGTATTCGTCGAGGACGCGGCCTTGGTGTTGGACGAGGTTGCGGTTATAACGTCCATGGGTTGCGAAAGCCGCCGGGGTGAGCGCCCGTCTTTGGCCGATGCCATTTCACGCTACCGCCAGGTGATCCACATGCAGGGTCCAGGGATGCTCGAAGGCGGGGACGTCCTGAGGATTGGACGCGAATTGTTCGTCGGCCTCTCCAACCGGACAGACCATGCCGGTATCGACGAATTGGCTTTGATTTTGCGGCCCTACGGATACACGGTTCGGGCGGTGGTGCTGCGCAACTGTCTGCATTTGAAATCCGCTGTATCGTGGATCGGCGATGGAACGCTGCTGATCAATCGGGATTGGGTTGATGAGTCGGCTTTCGTGGGTTGGCAGTTGATCGATGTTCAGGAGCCTGCGGCAGGCAATGCGCTGAGAGTCGCGCACACCGTCATCATGCCCTCCGCATTTCCACAAACCGCAGCCCGCTTGCGTGCCCATGGCTTCCAGGTACGGGAACTCGACCTCTCGGAATTGCTCAAGGCCGAAAGCGGCGTCACCTGCTCGAGTCTGATTTTCGACTAGTTCCCGACGTAGCGG
>CAITMP010000130.1 GCA_903893525.1 uncultured Acidobacteriia bacterium
CTCAACCACAAGCACATTGGGACCGAGCACCTTCTCTTGGGCCTGTTGCGGGAGGAGAAGTGCTTTGCGGCGGAGATTCTCCACGAGCGCGGCCTCAGACTATCAACAATTCGGGAAGAATTGCAGCGCGCACACTCGGAACGGGCGGCGTCCAACCGGTCCAAGGAAAGCTCCCTGCTGAACGAATTTTCGCGGGACCTGACCCAAGCTGCAATGGACGGAGCACTCGATCCGCTCGTTGGGCGCGAAGGCGAAGTGGACCGGGTCATCCAGATCCTGTGCCGCCGCACAAAGAACAATCCAGTTCTGATCGGCGAACCCGGGGTTGGCAAGACCGCGATCGTCGAGGGGTTGGCGCAGCGCATCGCGGAAGGGGATATCCCTTCGTTCCTAGCGGAAAAGCGCATCCTCGCACTCGATCTCTCGCTGATTGTGGCTGGAACCAAGTACCGCGGTCAGTTTGAGGAACGGCTTAAGACGATCATGAAGGAGCTGATGGACAACCAGAACATCATCATCTTCATCGACGAACTCCATACTTTGGTGGGTGCTGGATCGGCCGAAGGCTCCCTCGACGCAGCAAATATTCTCAAGCCAGCGCTTTCGCGTGGTGAAATGCAGTGCATCGGTGCGACAACACCTGCGGAATTCCGCAAGTCGATCGAGAAGGACCGATCGCTCGAACGCCGCTTCCAAGCCGTCAAGGTACCGCCGCCGAACGAGGCGGACGCCATCAAGATCATGTATGGCATCAAGGACCGGTACGAGAAGTTCCACGCCGTCAGTTACACGGATGAGTCGTTGGAAGCCGCAGTCCACACCTCGAACCGCTACATCCCGGACCGTTTCCTCCCGGACAAGGCCATCGACCTGATTGACGAGGCCGGTGCGCGGGTGAAGCTGCGTCAAACGACGCTCCCCAGCGACTTGAACGATATCCAGAAACGGATCAAGTTCATCGTCCACCGGATGGAGAACGCGATCGCCAACCACGAGTTCGAAAAGGCCCGTTTTTATTCGGACGAGGAACGCAAGGAACGCGAAAACCAGCGGATTCTTCGGGAGCGCTACAACTTGGACGATTCCTCAACGGGGATTGTGACCAAGGACGACATCGAAGAGGCCGTAGCCCGTTGGACCGGTGTACCGATGACTGCGATCCGGGAAGAGGAGATCGCAAAGCTCCTTCGGATTGAAGAGGAACTGCACAAGCGTGTGGTCAGCCAGGATAAGGCGATTTCCGCATTGTCCCGAGCTATCCGCCGTTCGCGTGCGGGACTGAAGGCGTCGAATCGGCCAGCCGGATCGTTCCTGTTCCTTGGACCGACCGGAGTCGGCAAGACCGAGGTGGCCCGAGCCCTTGCCAATTTCCTGTTCGGGAGCGAGAAGAGCCTGATCCGCTTCGACATGTCGGAGTTTATGGAGAAGCACTCGGTCTCCAAGCTGATCGGTTCGCCTCCCGGCTACGTGGGCTATGAGGAGGGCGGCCAGTTGACCGAACGCGTCAAGCGTTCGCCGTACTCCATCATCCTGCTGGACGAGATCGAAAAAGCGCACCCGGATATCTTCAACATTCTTTTACAGGTGTTCGAAGATGGCCACCTGACCGACGGCTTGGGCAACCAGATCGACTTCAAGAACACGATCATCGTAATGACGTCGAACTTGGGTGCACGCTTCCTGGAGAAGAAGGGGAATCTGGGATTCCAAGCGCCCCACGCGGATGGACAGATGGCGAAGGTGGAGGACCAGGTGCGGGGCGAGGTGAAACGGGCCTTCAATCCCGAGTTCCTCAATCGCCTGGACGAAATCATCCTGTTCCAGTCCTTGACGGACGACGATCTGACCAAGATCATGTACCTGCTGGTGGACGGGATCAACAAGAATCTCGAGCCAAGGAAAATCCGGATTACGTTGGCACCAGCCGCAGCCAAGTACATCCTGGAAAAGACCTGCGCGGACCGCAGTTACGGTGCCCGCCCGTTGCGGCGTGCACTCCAGAAGTACATCGAGGATTCACTTTCGGAAGCCCTGATTCAGGGAACCCTGCCAAAGCCTTCCGATTTGGAAATCTATCTGGGGGACACGGGGCTTTATTACCGGGAGGTAGCGGTTCAAGTTCCGGTCGCGATTGCGAGCGACGGCTCCGTACTAGATGAACCGGAATTATTGGAGCCTGTATCCAACCCCGGCGTTCTGTTGTATTCCTTCTAAACTGTGGTGCGGGGGATGCGGCGGCATCCCCTCAGCCCAACTGTCCGTACTTGCTGTTGAAGTAGACAAGCGGCTTTCCCTCGCAATACCGGGCGTGCTGGACTTCGCCTATCAACAAGATGTGGTCCCCGGCCGGAAACTGCTTGTCTACCCGGCATTCCAACTGGGCCAAGACCCCAGCCAACAGTGGAGCGCCCCCGAGACCGGGGTTCCAAGCCACATCGTGGAAGCGCCCGCGCACCGGCCCGGAGAACTGCCTGGACAAATGCTCCTGCCCCTCGGCAAGGATATTAATCGCGAAGCACGAATCAGCAGTAAAGTGGGCTAAAATCGCATTCCGCAGGTCTATGCTGACCAAAACGAGGGGAGGATCGAGCGATACGGAGGAAAATGAGTTCACGGTCATGCCATGGGGCTGCCCGGATTCATCAGCTACGGTGACGACCGTAATGCCCGTGGCAAACCGGGCGCAGGTCCTGCGGAAGAGGCCTTGCTCCAAGGGTGTGTCCTCCGCTTCACAACGCGGCGTCGAGATTGCGCTTGACATGGAGATAACCCTAATTCTATCATCGGTTTGTCGGGGTTCGGCGTGCGTTTGGCGCATCCAAGCCGCTGGCAGGCCAGGGAGGCAGTTTGATCAAGCTCGACATCATCAACGAAGTGGTCAATAGGACGGGAATTACCAAGACGAAGGCCGAAATGGCCGTCGAGACGGTATTCGAGAAGATGAAGCGGGCATTGGAGCAGGGTGACCGCATCGAACTTCGCGGATTCGGCGTGTTTACGGTGAAGCCGCGCAAGACCGGCATCGGGCGGAATCCGCGCACCGGAGCCGAAGTCTCGATCCCGCCAGGCAAAGCAGTGCGCTTCAAGCCCGGCAAGGAATTGCAGACGCTCCAGTAGCCGCTTGGAGCGGTTTTCGCGGCACTGTGCATCACGAAGATTCCAGCAACGACGAGCGAGACCTCTCGCCAGCATTCCGGCAACCGGAGTTCTTGGAACCAGAGGACGGGGACGCAGATGAGCGAGACCGACCCCGTATTCCCCAAGGGCTGATTCAGCTTCTGCTCTTGCTGGCGACGCTTTTTACCACCACGCTGGCGGGTGCGCAGATGCAATACAACTTTGCGCACAACCTGCCATTTTTTGACTTGGACAGAATCACGCAAGTCTTCGCGATCGGATTGGGGACACCAGCCCGTTTCCTCGCCGGGTTGCCATTTTCCCTGACTCTGCTGACAATCCTGATGGCCCACGAAATGGGACATTACCTTGCATGCGTCTATTACGGCGTGGATGCCACGCTCCCCTATTTTCTGCCGTCGCCGATGCCGGTTACGGGCACCTTCGGCGCGTTCATCCGAATCCACTCGCCCATCTACAGCAAGCGGGTTCTGTTCGACATCGGCATTGCGGGGCCCCTCGCTGGATTCATATTCGTCGTTCCAGCGCTTGGCATCGGCCTTGCCTTTTCCAAGATCATTCCCGGCATCAACAACCAGGGCAATCTCCAGCTTGGGGTACCGCTGCTCGAAGTTCTCGCGCAGCGCCTTGTTTTCCCCGGCGTTCCGGCTGGCGACATTTACCTTCATCCCGTGGGTCGCGCCGCGTGGGTCGGCATGTTTGCGACCGCGCTGAATCTGCTCCCGATTGGACAGTTGGATGGAGGGCATGTGATCCAAGCGCTCTTCGGTACCCGCCAGAAGTGGGTCACCTATACATTTTTGGCTGCCATGATCCCCATGGGTTGGTTTTGGCCTGGCTGGATTTTCTGGGCCTTGATTCTATTTTTCTTTGCCCGCAAGCACCCGCCGATGTACGACACCTCAGCAATCGGTCCAGCACGGATTCAATTGGGCGTGGTGGCCTTGTTGGTACTGATCCTGTGCTTCTCCATAGTTCCGATGGTGGACCTGCCGTAGGTGCCCGCCATGCGAATTTCGGCCACCATCGTTGCCCTGAACGAACAGCGCAACATTGCCAGAGCAATTGAAAGCCTGCGCTGCGCCGATGAAATCGTGGTGGTTGACAGTGGTTCGACTGATGACACCTGCGAAATCGCCCGACGACTGGGCGCGCGCGTGATTGCGGAGCCTTGGCGGGGATACGCCGGCCAGAAGAACTTCGCGGCCCGCTCGGCATCGCACGACTGGATACTCTCGATCGACGCCGACGAATCTTTGACCGAAGAACTCGAAGCCGAAATTCTGGAGCTCAAGCGGGACGGTCCAATTCGGGACGCCTACGCTTTTCCCCGCATGGCGCAATACCTGGGCCGTTGGATTCTGCATTCGGGCTGGTACCCGGACCGCAAAATACGCCTCTATCACCGGGACAAGGCCGGATGGGTGGGGGAGTTTGTACACGAAAGTGTCCAAACGCGCGGGACCACGGGCCAACTAGACGGCAAGCTGCTGCATTTCACGTGCTCGTCGCTTTCCGAGCACATCCGCACGCTGGACCGGTACACAACTCTTGCGGCGAGGCAAGTTCGGGCACGGGGAAAACGGGTCGCGATTTCGAAGCTGATCTTGGATCCGGCCTGGACCTTCATACGATCCTATTTCATCCAACGTGGGTTTCAGGATGGTCCCCAAGGTATCGCTATCGCCTGGATGGCTGCCTTGTACACGTTCCTGAAGTACGCGAAAGCCCGGTTTCCAGAATGAAAATCCTGCATCTGGACAGCGGCCGCGAAATGCGGGGCGGCCAGTGGCAGGTCATCCGACTCCATGCGGGACTGGTTGCGGCGGGCCACCAGTCCATGCTGCTGGCCCGACCGGACGCTCCCCTGTTCCGGCTGGCGCAAGAGCGCCAACTTCCCGTCGAGGCATTGACGCCCTTCAAACTTGCGTTCTCCGCAGCCGGGTTTGATTTGTTGCACGCGCACGACGCCCGCACGCACACCTTGGCAACGTTGCTGGGTGGCAGGAGACCGCTAGTCGTGGCACGGCGGGTTGCATTCCCAATCCGCATCAGTGCCCCATCGCGATGGAAATATCGTCAACCCCGCATGTTTCTTGCCGTCTCGCACTATGTGGCGGACCAACTCTGCGAGTCCGGAGTACCTAGTGACAGAATCGCAGTGGTCTACGACGGAGTCCCCGTACCTACGCGACCGGCGTCGGGCATGCGGATTCTGGTGCCACAAACTTCCGACCCGCGCAAAGGAATGGCCCTTGCCTTGGAGGGCGCGCGCCAAGCCGGAATACAGCTAATTCCAACAACGGACTTGGAATCCGACCTGCCGGATTCGGCCGGACTGGTGTACCTGAGTGAATCGGAGGGCCTCGGTTCCGGCATACTTCTCGCCATGGCACATGGGGTCCCCGTGATTGCCAGCAATGTGGGCGGCATACCGGAATTGATTACAGACGGCGTCACCGGAGTATTGACGCGCAACGACCCAACCGCAGTCGCGGAAGCTTTCTCACGCTGGAACCGACAAATGGGCATTTCTGCGCGTCAATCCGTTGTGGAGCGATTTACGGTGGAACAAATGGTGCGCGGCACCCTGGACGCGTATGAGCGGGTGTTGGCTTGATCGAGGCTGGTGGGTGGATGGAAGGGGTACTTGCGGGGCTTTTTGGCCTCCTGATCGGCAGTTTCATGAACGTCTGCATTTCGCGCTGGCCGGATGAAAAATCGGTGGTGACGCCGCGCTCGCACTGCCCGAATTGCGACTCCCTGATTGCTTGGTACGACAACATTCCACTGCTCAGTTGGTTGTTGCTGCGGGCACGCTGCCGCCACTGCCACGCGGCAATCTCCGCTCGTTATCCCGTGGTGGAAGCCCTGGTGGGCGTTTGCTTCTACTGGATTTGCCGCGACGGAATCTCACCGTCAGCGGTGAAGACGTGCCTGTTCTTGGCCATGCTGGTTGGATTGATCTTCAGCGATTTGGAGACTTTGCTCCTCCCGGACGAGCTAACGATCGGCGGATGCGTCATTGGCTTTGCCTTGTCGGCGGTCAGCCCGATTGCGGACAACATTTTCGCCACGCTCGCCGCTGGGGCGGGATTCGCGCCCCCTACACGGGTCGCTGCGTTCGGCGAAGCGGCGCTTGGCGGCATCCTACCCGCAGGAATTTTCTGGTTCCTCGGCTGGGCGTTTGAAAAATTGCGACACAAGGAAGGACTGGGTTTTGGCGACGTCAAGATGATCGCCATGATCGGGGCGTTCCTTGGGCTGCGCGGTGCGCTCCTCAGCATTGTCCTGGCGTCAGTGACCGGCAGCATCGTGGGATTGGCATGGATCTGGGTGACGCGCAAGGACGCGTCCACATACCAATTGCCCTTCGGGGCATTCCTGGGAGCCGGCGCCATGCTGACCGCACTGGTGGGCCAGGAGTGGTACTGGGGCATGCTTATCTAACTATCGGCGATCCAAGGCCGGCGATCCGGCGATCCAGGGACCGGCGACGACACCGAGTGCCGCTGGAACTCGGCACGCTTTTCGGGGAAGTCCGTACGGTAGTGCGCACCACGGCTCTCCTCGCGCCAAAGGGCCGCAGCCGCAATCAAACCTGCAAGCTGGACCAAGTTCCTGCGCTCCAACGATGCCACGGACAACTGCTCCGTGGGACTCCATGAAACGTTCCCCAGCGCTTCGAGGGCACGTTCCAAGCCGATCCGGTTGCGGGAGATCCCGCAGTCATCCCAAGAAAGGGCTCTGACGGTTGCTTCCGACATGTCTGGTTCCAGAACCGCCGGATGGCAGTCAGGGTCTTGAGCCTGGGCTGTGTCGCCGCGCATCGAGCTTCCTGCGCGCGCCCCGAACACCAGTGCCTCCAAGAGGGAATTACTCGCAAGCCGATTGGCACCGTGCACACCCGTGCAGGCAACTTCGCCGGCCGCATACAAGCCAGGCACTCCGGTGCGGCCGTCCAGATCGGTCTGGACGCCGCCCATGGCATAGTGGGCCGCCGGGTGGACCGGTGCCGGCTCCTTCGCGATGTCGACGCCGTAATTCAAGCACGTCCGGTAAATCCTCGGGAACCGGTGCTGGATAAAATCAGCCGGACGGGACGTAAGATCGAGCCAGACGTGAGGTGAACCTGTGCGGCGCATTTCGGCGACAATCGAGCGCGACACCACATCCCGCGGAGCCAGATCCCGCATTTCGTGGTAGCGGTCCATGAATGCCTCGCCCATTCGGTTCCGCAGCACGGCGCCTTCGCCACGAAGGGCTTCCGAAAGAAGGAAGCGGGGCACGCCCTGGATGTGGAGAGCCGTGGGATGGAACTGGACCATTTCAATATTGGAAACCTGCGCACCGGCACGCCACGCCATTGCGACACCGTCGCCGGTGGCAACATCAGGGTTGGTGGTTTCCTTGAAGACCCGCCCCAAGCCGCCGGTAGCCAGAAGTACGGCACGGGAACGCACGGAACGCAGCCTGCCGGTCTTGGCATCAAACACGACCGCACCCACTACGCTCCCGCTTTCCGAGGTCAACAGATCCACGGTGGCAGCGTAGCTCTCAAACCGGATGTTGTCCAGAGTTGCAGCTTTGCAGTACAGCGTCCGGGCGATCTCATGGCCGGTGGAATCGCCGTGGGCATGCAGGATGCGGTTCCGGCTGTGCGCTCCCTCGCGTGTAAAAGACAGCTTGCTGCCCTCGCGGTCAAACTCCGCCCCCCAGTCGATCAGTTCCTCGATTGCCGCCGGACCGTCCTCCACCAAACGGTGCACCGCCGCCGCATCGCAGAGTCCGTCGCCGGCGTAGAGGGTGTCCTGCTCATGCAAGGCCACCTCGTCGTCGTCACTTAGGGCGACAGCAATGCCGCCCTGGGCGTATTCCGAGGAGGATTCACGAAGCGAATCCTTGGCAACCACAAGGACGCTTCCAACCTTCGCCAACTGGATGGCGGCACGGAGTCCGGCGACACCGGCGCCAATCACTAGGAATTCGCAGTCCAAGGCTGATTTTACCAACTGGTTGACAACCCGGCCCCACTCCCTCGAAGTCCGGCAATTCCAGAGGGGGTAAAGTAGTAATCATCCAGTGTTGACGCGCCGCCAATTCGCTCGCTCGGTTGCCGCGGGACTGCCCTTGGCTAGTTTGCCTTTCACAGCACCGCGAATGGCGCACGCCCAGGTAATCGAGTACGAAGCGAATGGAATGAAATTCCAGACCGCCACCCGGAAGGGACTGACGGTCATCGTGACCCACCTGCCCAACCATGTGGCAGGTTTCGGACTCCTCCAAGTCTCGATCGCAAATGGTTCCAAAATCTATTGGACTGTGAAGCCCGAGGGATTCTCGTACCTCCACCAGGACTTGTCCATGGCCGCGCTGCCCGCCAACCATGTTGTGGATTTGCTGCTCGACCACGCCTCCCACAATGACGTGGTGAAGCTGGTGGGCTCCTACGAGAATGCGCTGTACGGCATCCCGCACATGCGCGCTTCCAACGGTTATGAGCAGCGGCGGCAGAGTTCAATGGCGTACGGCATGTCGGCCCGCCTCAAAGCCGCAGCCACCGCGTCAGCCATCGCTCTGGGAACCACACGTCTGGCACCTGGCCAGTCCACGGATGGTGCGGTATTCATTCCGCTCTCGCATGAATTAAAGAACCTGGCTGGCGGTCGAGTCATCTTCCAATGCGAGGGCGAAAGCTTCCAGTTCAATCCGGAATAAGATGAAAACAGCGACTTCATACCCCGTACTCCCCACCACATTGGCTGCGCTTCAGGAAAGTGAGTGGTCGAGGACCTTTCTCACCAACCGTGGAGTGAAGGACGAACTCCGGTCGAACTTGGCGGCAAAGCTCAAGCGGCGAGAGACGCTGTTTCCCGGTATCACCGGCTACGAGGACACCGTGGTGCCGCAATTGGTGAATGCCGTACTGTCGAAGCACAACTTCATCCTTCTGGGTCTGCGCGGCCAAGCCAAGACCAAGCTGATCCGGATGCTGACCACGTTGCTGGATGGGCAGACACCTTACATTGCCGGGTGTGAAATCCACGACAATCCCTATGCCCCCATCTGCCGCCGTTGCCGGCTGTTGGTTGCCGAGGCGGGGGGCGACACGCCCGTTGCGTGGCTGGCGGCGGAGGACCGCTACATCGAAAAATTGGCGACTCCCGACGTCACGATTGCCGACATGATCGGGGACATCGACCCGATCAAGGCTGCCCGGCGGGGCCACGATATTTCCGACGAACTGACCGTCCACTACGGACTGCTGCCGCGGGCCAACCGGGGCATTTTCGCAATCAACGAACTACCGGACTTGGCAGGGAAGATTCAGGTCGGATTGTTCAACATCATGCAGGAAGGGGATGTCCAGATCAAGGGCTACCCCCTGCGGCTGCCCTTGGACCTCCTGCTTGCCTTCACTGCCAACCCGGAGGACTACACCGCGCGCGGCAAGATCGTAACCCCGTTGAAGGATCGGATCGGGAGTGAAATCCGCACCCACTACCCCGCCACGCTTGACCACGGAATCGCAATCACCCGAGCCGAAAGCTGGACCAAGCGGGCCGGTTCCGAAGTTGCAACCCGCATTCCAGCCTACATCGCCGAAACCATCGAGCAGGTGGCGTTCCTTGCGCGTGACGACAAACGGGTCGACAAGCGTTCCGGCGTCTCCCAGCGGCTGCCGATATCGGTAATGGAGAACGTGGTTTCGAACGCCGAACGCCGCGCATTGCGCAACGGCGAGGATTTGGCCGTTCCGAGGATTCTGGACATCTATGCGGCCCTGCCAGCCATCACCGGCAAGATCGAGCTTGAGTACGAGGGCGAGATGAAGGGCGGCGAGGCTGTGGCCCGTGACTTGGTCCGGCTCGCCGTGGGCAAGACCTTTGACAAGTATTTCGAGAACGCGAATCTCAAGTCCGTGGTCCAGTGGTTCGACCTGGGCGGCTCCTTGAAAATGGGAGCGGACGTCGATTCGGCCTCACTCGTGCGGCAGTTGGGCCCAATCCAAGGCCTGATGGAGAAATGCAAGGCTTTGGGGTTGAGTGCCAACGAGCCGGATGCCGTCTGCGCTTCGGCTGGGGAGTTTATTCTGGAGGGCCTCCATGCGCACCACCGGATCGGGCGGAGCGAGGAGTTTACGTTCGCCGCCAGTGAACGGCGCGCCAGACAGGAACGCCGGGAGCCGGAACCGGAAATGGATCCGGAAGAGGATCTCCGGAAAATGCGGCAACGGCGCCAGTACAACTAGCGGCCGTGATTTGATCGATCCGGGCACAGTATGAAGTGGATTCGATTCTCCAAGTACGAAGACGAGGACCTCGGCATTGAAGCCGAGGACCTGATGCGGGCCTTGGCCGACTTCCTGTTGGAGAGCGGATTCAACCTGCAGTACAGCGATTGGAATCCCGACAGCTTGGACGACCTGAAGTTGGCCATCATGCAGGCGCTCCAAGATGGGCTGTACGGGGATGAGCGCAGCGAGGAATTGGCGCGCAAGCTGTCCAACCTGACGCCCGAGGCTTGGGACCGCCTGGTGGACAACTTGGTGCGGAAACTGGAGGAATCGGGCAACATCGGCGTCGACCGGTCCGGCGAGACACCCAAGTTCCAAGCTACGGACAAGGGGCTGGACTTTCTCGGCTACAACTCCTTGAAGGATCTGCTCGGCCCCCTCGGCCGCGCGAGCTTCGGCCGGCATGACACCCGCGATTTCGCGACAGGTATCGACTCCTCCGGCGGTGCCAAGCCCTACGAGTTCGGCGACGCCATGAACTTGGATGTGACCGAGACTCTATTTTCGGCGTTCCGGCGCGAGGGGGTCAAGGTTCCCATCGATCTTGAGTATTCCGATCTCCACGTCAACCAGTGCGAGTACCAGAGCTCCTGCGCCACAGTGCTGATGCTGGATTGCAGCCACAGCATGATCCTGTACGGAGAGGACCGGTTCACGCCCGCCAAACGGGTCGCGTTGGCACTGACGCACCTGATCCGCAACCAGTATCCCGGCGACAGTCTGAGGCTGGTCCTGTTTCACGATTCAGCAGAGGAGCTGCGGATCTCGGACTTGGCACGCGCCCAAGTCGGACCTTGGTATACCAACACGCGGGAAGGCCTGATCCTGGCGCAACGGATTCTGCAACAAGAACGCAAGGACATGAAACAGATCGTGATGATCACTGACGGGAAGCCGTCGGCGCTTACCTTGGAGGACGGTAGAATCTACCGGAACGCATTTGGGTTGGACCCGCTGGTGATCACCCGGACCTTGGAGGAAGTGAGCCGGTGCAAGCGGCAGGGGATCATGATCAACACGTTCATGCTGGCTCGGGAACGGGGCTTGGTGGACTTCGTGCGGGAAGTGACCGCGCTGTGCAGGGGGAAGGCGTACTTCGCGTCACCGCAGAATCTGGGTCAGTACCTGTTGATGGACTACGTCAACCGCAAGACGCGCACAGTGCATTGAGCTTCACCTGTGAACAATCAAAAAGGGCTCCGGATTGCTCCGGAGCCCTTTTTTTGATTGGATCGCCAACGAATTAGTCGTTACCGCCCTCGCCCGTGTCGGGATCGGTACCGATGATGTCACCCCAGACGGTCGAGTCACCCCAGACGGTCGAGTCACCCCAGACGGTCGAGTCACCCCAGACAGTCGAGTCACCCCACACGGTCGAGTCGCCCCAGACAGTCGAGAAAGCCTTGGAGCTGAAGCCCTTCTGGCCCCAGTTGGCGGGAACGGCCCACGGTACAACATCACCCCAGACAGTCGAGTCGCCCCACACCGTGGAATCACCCCAGACGGTCGAGTCGCCCCACACTGTGGAGTCACCCCAGACAGTCGAGTCGCCCCAGACGGTGGAATCACCCCAGACAGTCGAGTCGCCCCAGACGGTGGAATCGCCGCTGACCCCGTCAGGCCAGTTGGAATCGCCCCACACGGTCGAGTGGCCCCACACGGTGGAGTAATTCTGCAACTTGACGCCGATGTGGCCGTTTGCCAGCTTGTACGGAACCGCGACAGGAGATGCCGCGTTCTTGTCATGTTCAATCGTGAACGCTTCGTCGCCGATCTTCTTGCTGAGCGCGGCAGAAAGATCCAAGGAACCGGCACCGACGGTGAAAATATCGTTCTGGATCGTGTACTTGTGGGTTCCGGTGGAATCCGTCACCGTGATGTTGTACGCCATCCGCGGCAGCTTGGCGGCCGTCTTCATGAGCCGGGCCTTGACTTGATCCGGATCCAGCGAGGGCTGGGCGCTCAGGAGGGCCGCGACTGCACCGGAAGCTTCGCCTGCAGCCATGCTGGTACCGCTGAGGAGCATGTACTGCGGAGTGCCGGTCGTAGGTACCAGGACCGAAGTGCCCTGCAGGGTCGGGTTCCCGCTCGCGAGCAAGGAGAAAATCTTGTTGCCCGGGGTCACGAGGTCGGGCTTGACGACATGCTCAAACAGCGTCGGGCCCTTCGAGGAATAGGTGGTCATCCGGTCGTCAGCGCGGTTTGCGCTGCTTTCCGTGTTGATCGCACCAACCGTCATGACAAGCGGATCGTTGGCGGGCGACGTGATGGTGCCATAGCCGTGGGTCCCGCCGTAGTTGGTCCGGCCCCAGTTGCCCGCAGCCACAACCACGGTGATACCGTTCTGCCAAGCCTTCTCCACCGACAGGCAGAGGGGATCGAAGCGGGAGGGCTCGAATACGGGGCGACCGAGCGAAAGGTTGATCACCTTGATGTTCAGGTCCGGGCGGGACTTCTTCAGGGCGACGGCGGCATCAATGGCCTTCTTCACCGTCGCGTCAGAGGACACACCGCTCTTATTCAGAACCTTGTAGCTGATGATTTGGACGCCGGGAGCAATGCCGTAGATGGTCGGAGTCGAACCACCCTGCTGCTGGCTGGCAATGATGCCGGCCACGTGGGTGCCGTGTCCGTAGCCGTCCTTGTTGTTGTTTTCGGACGTGAAATCCTGGCTGAGCACAACCACAGACTTGCCGCCCCGCATCAACGAGGCATTGGTCGCATCGACGCCGCTGTCAATCAGCACGACGCCAATGGTCGGGCTGCCGCCCTGGTTGGCATAGGAAGAGAGACGGACGCCTGCGCTCGTGAAAGCGTTCGGCTGCATCGTCTGGGGCGCGTAGTCGTAAACCGGGTTGATGGCCACACCATAAACGGGGCGGTTGGGGGTAATGTGGTTCACACCGGCAAGACCCGAGTTCGTGCGCGCTTGGCCTGCCGTCATCCGGTAGACAGCCCAATCGTGACCCTCCGATTCGTGGAGCTTCACACCCGCCAAGTTGGGGCGGTCGGAACCGGTGTAGTTCACGATGACTTCCACCGACTTGTTCGCAGCGAGGTTTGCCAGGTCTGGAGCCAAGGTGCCAGCCGTTGCCGCGCCGACGAAGGCGGACAAGGCGAGAACACCCAACGATGATGCACGGGCGAGAAACGTAGTCATGACTCTTCTAGTAAAGCAGATTTTGGATGTCAATGCGAGCCCCCTGCGGAAGGCCAGTTCCATGACCGATAGCCGCTCTTGGATACCGTCGTGGCGGGGATTCGAGTCGGAGGCCGGACCGACGGCAAAGCCAAGAAGCCCTTTTTGCAGCAATTTCCAAGTAAATTCGAGATTGTTTTACGACGCAAACGGCCAAGGCTAGCTGTCCAGAAAACACGGTTTGGCAACCATGGCACCGTAGATTCCTGAGGGTATATCCCGCTACAATTGTGAAGCTATGGCTTCATGCCAAAGGAATCGACTGGGGCCTTTCAATGCGAATTTCCATCGTGGGCCCGTTCTCGCCCCAACATATGCCCAGTACGAACGTACTAGGCCGGGACTCATCGAGGGCGGTACTACTTTAGGAAATCTTTAAACTTATCCAGCAGGCCTTTTTCATGCGGCTCGTTGTTGACGGGCAAAGTCTGTGCAACCTGCTCGAACAGCTTGCGCTGGTCCTTGGTAAGACGGGTGGGCACCTTCACATCGATATGGACCACCAGATCGCCCCGCCCGCGCCCTTGGACCTCCGGGACGCCCTTGCCCTTCAACCGCAGTTCAGTTCCGGGCTGGGTACCCTCGGGAACCGCCAGTTTGTGCGGGCCCTCCAGTGTTGGGACGCTGATCTCATCGCCTAGAACGGCTTGGGAGATGTTGATCGGGACGGTGCAGTGGAGATCATTCTCGTGCCGCTCGAAAACGGCGTGTTCCTTGACGGTGAAGAATATGTAGAGGTCGCCGTTGGGGCCGTTGTTGGCTCCGGGCTGCCCTTCGCCGGAAACGCGCAGACGGTTGCCATCCGCAATTCCCGCCGGCACCGTGACCTTCAGCTTCTTGTTGACGTGCCGATAGCCCTCGCCCCGGCAATCGCGGCAAACGGTTTTGACAATTTGTCCCGCGCCGCCGCAGTGTGAACACGTGCGCCGCACAGACAGGAAACCTTGGGAGAAAATCTGCTCCCCGCGACCGTGGCAACCGGGGCACTGAATGGTCCCGGTACCCGGCTCCGCACCCTTGCCGCTGCAACGCGGACAGGGCTCCAGCTTGGGAACTTGGATTTCGACCGCCTTGCCGAAGGCCGCCTCCTCAAAACTCAAGGTCAAATCGTAGCGAAGATCATCGCCCTTTTGCGGTCGACTACGTCCGCCGCCGCCCCGCTGCCCGAAAGCGTCGCCGAAGCCAAAGACTTGGCTCAGCAGATCGCCCAAATCCATGGCCGACGGGTCGAACCCGCCGCCCGCGGCACCCGACATGCCTTGATGCCCGTACGCGTCGTACGCCGCGCGCTTCTGCGCATCGGATAGAACGCCGTAGGCTTCCGCCGCTTCCTTGAACTTCTCCTCAGCCTCCGCGTCGTTCGGATTGCGGTCAGGATGGTACTGGAGCGCCAACTTGCGGTAGGCACTCTTCATCTCCTGCTCGCCTGCCGTCTTCGGCACGCCGAGCACTTCGTAATAATCTCTTTTTGCCACCGGCATTCCGTTTCGATTGGTTTTGGGGGCCTGGTTTTGGGGCCTTAGGGTTTCACCGACACGCGGACCATCGAGGGACGAAGCAGCTTGCCCTTGAAGTTGTAGCCGCGCTGGTATTCGGAAAGCACGGTGCCGTCCGGCGAGTCGCTGGTCTCGAAGCGGTCAATTGCCTGGTGCAGGTGGGGGTCGAAAGCCTTGCCGACAGACTCGATCGGATCCAACCCCATCTTCTTTAGAATGTCGAAGGTGCGGTTGTAGATCATCTCTACGCCCTTTGCGTAATCGGGGCTGCCGCACTCCACTTTCAGTGCGCGGTCGAAATCATCGAGCACGGGAAGCATGTCGCGGACGACGTCCATGCCCGCGAACTGCATGTAGTCGGCGCGTTCGCGTTCGGTCCGCTTGCGGAAGTTGTCAAACTCCGCTTGGCGGCGCACCAATATTTCCTTGAGCTCGTCCCGTTCTGTTTTCAAGGCAGCAAGCTCCGCAGTCGCAACATTGATTTCCGGATTGGGAACAGCCGTTCTCTCGTCTTGAACGGCATCGCTGTCGCCCTGAGCGGCGCTTTGTGATGCGCCCATGTCGTTCCTGATGTCGGTATTTTCCACGTTCACGTCTCTTTCAGGTTACCATTTGGCACGGTCGCCAACGTGGCCTTACAGGGATTCGAACGTGCGGCCCAACTGCTGGACAGCGGATACGACGCGTTCATATTGCATCCGCATCGGGCCCAGAACAGCCACGCGGGCCAGCACGCCAGAGGGCATTTCCACGGTCACGCCGATCAGGGTCAGTTCCCGCATGGCCGGATGTGTTTCCTCCAAACCGACATGGATGCCGACCCGGCCCTGCGGCGCATCCAAAAAACGGTCCAGCATGGCAACCACGTGCTGCTTTTCCTCCAACGCACGGAAAAGCTCGCGCATCCGTTCCCGCGTCAGGTGCAAGTCCAGTCCCACCAAATAGGATGCGCCGTCCATTTCCACACGCGGGGCGGTATCCACTTCCAGCAATCCCTTACGGCAGAGCACCTCCAACTGCTGGAGCATCGCATCATAGGCCGCACGCTCCTCGTCGATGCGGCGCAGCAGTTCGGCACGAGCCTTGTCCAGGGTCCAGCCGCCGAAGTTGACGTTCACATAGTTGCGGATGTGGTCCAATTCGGTTCGCGAAAGCTCGCGATCCATCGCCACAACCCGGTTCCGGACCATGCCGTCGCGGGTTTCCACAATCATCAGGACGCGCATTCCGGAAAGCGCCACCAACTCCAAGTGCGCCAACTCCTGCGCGGTGGAGGGCAAGGCGGCCGCGATGCCCATATTGCCGGTCATCTCGGTGAGGATCTTGGAGGCGATCGCAACTTTGTCCTCCAAGGTGTCGGCAGCGTTCATGCGCTGGAACATCTTCACCCGTTCGTCCGCCGTTAACGGAATCGGCTCCACGCTCACCGCAAAGTCCCGGAAAGCCCGGTCCGTGGGAATCCTGCCGGCCGAGGTGTGCGGTTGGGCGAGATATCCGTCTTCCGCCAAGTCGGCCATCACGTTGCGGATGGTGGCCGGACTCAGGGAGAGATGACGCATGCGCGAGAGCGTGCGCGAACCCACCGGTTCGCCCCACTCGATATACGAGCGGACGATCAGGTGGAGGATTTCCCGCTCCCTCGAACTCAAATGCCTGCTGGACGTCAGCATCTCTTAACTGATCTTTGTTCCGGACCGGCCCGCTGGGGACCGACCTTATACAAGCTAGTGTAACCGGACAAGCTACTGCGCCGGTTCCAGCTTCACATCCTTCTCCCATAGGCGGAGCTTTTCGATCATGGTTTTGACGCGCTCCGGCTCCTTGCCAGCCAAATTCGTGGTCTCCCTGGGGTCGGCCTCCAAGTTTGAAAGCCAGATCTTGTCCAATACCGGGTCACCTGGGAACTGGGGCGGGTTGAAGATCAGCTTCCAATCGCCCTGTCGGACCGCTCGCGACTTCTCGAAGCTCCAGAAGATGAACTCGTGATCGCCAGCCTCGCCGCGCAGAGTCGGAAGGAAATTTCTGCCGTCCGAGCCTTCAGGCTGCTTTCCGCCCGCCATCGCGACCAGGGTCGGGGTCACATCCATGGTGATCATGGGGCGGTTCCAGACTTGGCCGGGCTTGAGAAACCCGGGGGCGCGGAGGATTGCGGGCACGTGCATTCCGCCGTCGAACAGGCCCTGCTTGTACCCGCGGAATGGCTCGTTGCTACCGCCGTGGTAGGGCTTACCATCGCTGGACGCGCGGATTTCGCGGGTCGCGCCGTTGTCAGCCTGATAGAACACGACCGTGTTCTCCTCCAACCCCTGCGCCTTCAACTGGTCGAGCAACAGCCCAACCACGTCGTCGACAGCCGCAACCATTGCCAGGTGCGTGCGGCGGTCGCGGTCCATCGTCACCGGAAAGCGGTCCAGGTATTTTTTCGGCGCCATCATGGAGTAGTGCGGAGCCCCGAAGGCGAGATACAGAAGGAACGGATCCCCGGCCTTTTGTCCCGCAAGAAACGCCGAAGCCTCCCGACCGAGCAATTCGGTCATGTAGTTGGGCTCTTCGAACACTTCGGTGCGGTTCCGCCAGAGGTCGTGGAAAATCTTGCCGGGATTGCCGCCCAACTGGTGGTAGCGGTGCGAATAGGCATCCAGCCAGCCCGAGTACCAGCCAAAGAAACTGTCGAAGCCCTGGTTGTAGGGGCGGCTTGCCTCTTCGCTACCCAGATGCCACTTGCCGAAGGCGGCTGTCCGGTAACCCAGCTTCTTCAGCTCGCCGGGCAATGTGGTTTCCCCGCCGCGCAACCCCTTCACATCCCACGTGGGCTCGGACGTCAGCGCACCTTTAATACCCGCGCGGTCGGGGTACTTGCCCGTCATGAGCGCGGCACGGGACGCCGAGCAGATCGGCGCGTTCGAATACCATTGGGTGAAGCGCGTCCCGGAGGCGGCCAACCGGTCCAGATTCGGCGTCCGGACTTCCGGATGTTCGTAGCAGCCAACGTCTCCAATGCCTTGGTCGTCGGTAACGATCACTAGAAAATTCGGCTTGCGGCCACCTTGTGCCAAGGCCGGAACTGCGGATGCAGCTGCCGGAACCATCTTCAGGAACGTTCGCCTGTCCATCGCCAGATTGCCAGTAAAAGACATGAGGGTATTATCATCCATCCAGATGCCAAAGAACTCCCCGCCCCCGGTCTCACGGCGCCGCTGGATTGCCGGAGCAACACTTCTGGCGCAGGCGCTGCCCGCACTTGGGCAAGCAGCACCCACCCAAGTTCGATTGCCGCGCAAATTGCGGCTGGCCGTCCTGGGCCTCGAAGGCCACATCGCCGACGTGCTCGATGCCCTGCCCCAACTCCCGGACGTCGAACTTGTGGCGATTTCCGACACCAGTTCCGCACTGCGCACCGCCGTAGCCAAGCGTCCGGAGGCCCATGATGCCCGCCAGTACGCCGACCACATCCAGTTGCTGGACAGGGAAAAACCCGATATCGCAGCCCTTTGCGGCAACAATCTCGAACGACCGGCCCTGATCCGCGCCTGTGCCCAGCGCAAGATCGACGTGGTGGCGGAAAAACCACTTGCCAACACACGTGCATTGTTCGACCAAGTGCGCAAGGATGTGGCGGATTCCGGCATCCACCTCACGATGATCATCTCGATGCGCTTCCTGCCCGAGTTCCAAGCGTTGCGGCAAATCGTGGCATCCGGCGAGATCGGCGATGTGGTCCAAGTGACCGCGCAGAAATCCTACAAGCTGGGCGCGAGACCGGAGTGGATGAAGCACCGCAATTCGTTCGGAGGGACGATCCCCTACATCGGCATCCACCTGGTGGATTTGATGCGATTCACCTCGGGACGCGAAATGTTCCATTTGGCATCCCACGAGACCCGCGTCGGCCATCCCGAGCTGGGCGACATGGAAAACACGGCCGTCAGCATGTACCGTTTGGACAACGGAGGCAACGCGTCGTTCCATTTGGACTATTGCCGCCCGGAAAGCGCCCCATCCCATGGCGACGACCGGCTGCGGATCGCGGGCACCTTGGGAATCGCCGAATACATCGAGGGTCTTGGTGTCAGCGTTGTCTCGAACGGCAAGCCTCCGCGGAAGATCGACCCACTGCCGCCAGCCAAGTCCTTTTTCGCCGATTGGCTCGAAAGCGTACACAACGGCAAGCCATCGGGACTTCCGCTCGCCGACATCTACCGGGCCAACGAAATCGTGCTGGAGGCGCGTGACGCCGCCGACCAGTACACCCCTGCCCGGATTCTGGCTGCGCGGGATTAATTGAGCCGCATTCCGCCACCGAACATCCAAATGGTATCGGCGAGATTCATTCCGCCCTGGAGTTCCATGCAGGTAGCAGTCGCCGGTGCCACTGGTTACATCGGGGGTCGCTTGGTGCCCCGCCTTCTCCAAGACGGGCACCGTGTCCGCTGTCTTGTGCGATCCCCCGCAAAACTTGCGGACCGGAAGTGGACC
>CAITMP010000131.1 GCA_903893525.1 uncultured Acidobacteriia bacterium
CGCCAACAACTCATGGGCCATGTCGGTGCACTTGCGGTTCTTCGTCCAGGCCTCGCGGCTCCGGCTTCTGTCCTCCTCAATGTCCCCGGCGATGCACCACGAAAGTGCGTACGTGGTTTTGAGGGATACGTCTCCGGGCTTGTCCCGAAGCGCTTTTTCGAAGTTGCCCTGCGCGCGCGCGATCGCCGCCGCCGCGCCCGGATAGTCACCGGTTTGCCGTAGGATGGTCGCCTGAATGTTGTAAAACTGGGCCAAAACAGGGCTGTATGCCGGATCCATCGCTGCCGCCCGCTCGTGGAATGTAGCCGCCCGCGCGAAACTGGCGACGGCCTCCGCCGGTCTTCCCAGGCTGGCCGAGGATGGTTGTCCCTGCACCTCTCCTACGCGTTGGTATCCCGCCGCCAACTCCTTCACCAAGTCCCGGTCATTTCCGGCTGATTTGGCCAGGCTGTCGAGGTATACCAGAGCGGTTTTCACCATCTTCTCCCGCAACTTTGTCGACCCGGCCAAGCCTGCCGCCTCGTCGTGGAAGTCGAAAATGAAGGCGTGCGCCAACTGGCGGACTTCCTCGAACCGTGACTGCGCTACCCGGGCCTGTTCCATGGCCACCAACGCGCCCGTCGCCAGCGCCATCAGCACTGCCGCCGCAGCCCCCACCGGCAACCAGTTGCGGCGGACATATTTTTGAGTGCGGTACCAGAATGTGTCCGGACGTGCTGCCACCGGCCGCTGCTCCAAGTAATTTGCACAGTCCGCGGCGAATTGTTCCACCGACGCGTATCGTCTCCCAGCCTCCTTGCGCAGGGCCATGGACAGGATGACGTCCAAGTCCGCTGGCAAGCCGGATGCCGCAGGAGGCACGGTACAAACCACGCGGTCGATGTCCCCCGGCGAAAGGGTAGGGAAGTCGTACGGCCTCCGCCCCGTCAGCATCTCAAAAAGGACCACACCCAGCGAATACACGTCGCTGGCGGTTGTAATCGGTTCACCACGCACCTGTTCCGGACTCGCATACTGCGGTGTCAGCGCTTGGAATCCGGTCATCGTCTTCAGCGAGTCGCTGTCCACCAACTTGGCAATTCCGAAATCGAGGAGTTTCGGTGCCCCGGATTTGTCCACCAGAATGTTGGCGGGTTTCAAGTCCCGGTGGACCACCAGATTCCGGTGCGCATATTGGACCGCCCCGCAAACGGTGCAGAACAGCCGGAGGCGATCCTCCGTGCCCAGTTGTGCCTCCCTGGCGTGGTCCAGGATTGTTGTCCCGTCCACACACTCCATCACGATATAGGCATTCCCGCTCGAATCCTCCCCGCCATCGATCAATCGTGCGATGTTCGGGTGCTCCAACAATGCCAGAATCCGGCGTTCCTGGGCGAAACGCGCACGGGAGGTGTCGTCCATTTCCCCAAGGCGCAGGACCTTGATCGCAACCTCCTTTTCGAAGGCACGGTCGTTCCGGATAGCGCGGTAGACGGCCCCCATGCCTCCTTGACCAAGAATGCCGGTCACGCGCCATGGGCCAAAATGGCTTGGGCCCGAATGGAGGTCATCCAATTCAACCTCCTCCCCTACCTCCATGACCGCCCCCCGGATCAAGCCCGCGGCTTCCTCGTCGGCGATCAGAAGCTGCCGAACCTCGTCGCGGACCGCATCCGGCACCAGCGCGAGCCGCTCCTCCCTTGCCTGTTGCGGCAGCCCGGCGACCTCGTCGAAAACCCGCTCAATCTCCCGCCAAAGCTTTGGGTCCATGGACCCTTACATGTTAGCGAAACTCCCACTCCTGCCAGTGAAAATGTGGAACTCCAACCCCGCTATCCCGTATACTCAACTACACTAGCCGGAGCACCATGGCACTAACCATCACCAATCTCTCCAAAACTTACCCCAACGGCGTCCAAGCCATCAAGAACCTCACCCTCACCATCCCCAATGTCATGTTTGGACTCCTCGGCCCCAACGGTGCCGGCAAGAGTTCGCTCATGCGCACCGTCGCCACGCTCCAGGATCCCGATTCCGGTTCCATAGACCTCGACGGCCTCAATGTTCTGACGCAAAAAGACGAGGTCCGGCGCATCCTGGGCTACCTCCCACAGGAATTCGGCGTCTACCCCAAGATTTCCGCCACAGATCTCCTCGACCACCTCGCCATCATGAAGGGCATCACCAACAAGGGTGAGCGCAAGGAGATGGTCGAGGCCCTACTGAACCAGACCAATCTCTGGGACTCCCGCAAGAAATCCCTCAGTACCTACTCGGGCGGCATGAAACAGCGGTTCGGCATCGCCCAGGCCCTTCTCGCCAATCCCAAACTCATCATCGTGGACGAGCCGACCGCAGGCCTCGACCCCGCCGAGCGCAACCGGTTCCTGAATCTGCTCAGTTCCGTCGGTGCCGGGGTGACGGTGATCCTCTCCACCCACATCGTTGAAGATGTGCGCGAACTTTGTCCACGTATGGCAATCATTTCAAACGGGGAATTGCTTCTCGAAGGCTCGCCGAACGACGCGCTGGAAGATCTGCGGGGCAAGATCTGGTCCAAGGTCATGGGCTCTGACGACGAGCTGCGGGCACTCGAAGCCGCATTCCACGTCGTCTCTGCGCACTTGGTTGCCGGCATGCACGAAGTCCGCGTCTACTCCGACTCGGCCCCCGGCGACGGCTTCCGCCCGGTCGATTCCGATCTCGAAGACGTCTACTTCATCAATCTCGCCAGCAGTAAGAAGGGCCAGGCGAAATGAACATGTTCTGGGAGTTTTTCACCTTTGAACTGAAGTTCCGGTTCAAGAGCGTTTCCACCTACGTCTACTTCGCGCTCTGGTTCGCGTTC
>CAITMP010000132.1 GCA_903893525.1 uncultured Acidobacteriia bacterium
CAGGACGAAAATCTCCCCACCCTTCCCCATGGTGGAGGCTTGCAGGACCAGTTGGCATGCCTCTGGAATAGTCATGAAATACCGGCGCATCTCAGGATGGGTAACCGTGACGGGACCACCGCGGGCGATCTGATCCTTGAACAGGGGAACTACACTGCCGTTGCTGCCCAGGACGTTGCCAAAACGCACGGATACGTAGGTGCTGTCCGGTGGCTGCAGAGAACGCACCAGCAATTCGGCAATTCTCTTGGTAGCCCCCATGATATTGGCGGGCCGCACGGCCTTGTCCGAGGAGATCATCACAAACTCCCGGACGCCTTGGTTCCGGGCCGCATCCACCACGTTCATGGTGCCGAAAACGTTGTTCTCAATGGCTTCAAACAAGTGGGCTTCCATGAGCGGCACATGCTTGTAGGCCGCAGCGTGGTAAACCACGGACGGCCCGTAGGTGGCGAAAACCTCGCGCAAACGGACCGGATTTTGGATGCTGCCGATCTCGGCATGGAACCGTATCTTGGGAAAGGCCCGCCCCATTTCCTGCTGGAGATGAAACAGCGGCGACTCGGCAATCTCATAGGCCACCAGTGCGGCTGGGTGGAACCGGGCGACCTGGCGGCAGATTTCAGACCCGATGGAGCCAGCCGCCCCGGTGACCAGCACCACGCGCCCACGGATTCGCTCCGAAATGCGGTCCTGCTCCAGCGAAACCGGCACACGCCCAAGCAGATCCTCAACCGCCACATCCCGGATTTGTCGATCCAAGCCGCCGCCCTCGATAATTTCCGCCAAGCCGGGAATCGTCTTGTGCGGGACATCGGCGGCAATGCAGTGCTCCAGAATGCGCATCATCTGGGGACCACTGGCCGAGGGGATGGCGATCAGAACCAGATCGATGTTGTGACGGTGAACCAGTGCGTCAAGATTGGCACCCGTCCCCAGTACTCGAACGCCATGGAGGACGAAGCCTGTCTTGCGGGGATCGTCATCGACAAACCCCTTCACGGAGTAGGTCACCGCCGGGTTTCGCTCCAAGTCGGCCAGCAGCGACGCACCGGCGTTGCCCGCGCCGTAGACCAGCGTGTTCTTTTTTTCGCGCGCGGCCGATTTGGGCCGGATGCTCTCCCCCACTACCCGAATGGCGATTCGAGTTCCGGCGGTCAAGGTGATGCACAGGACGAAGTCGATGATGTAGGCCGACCTTGGCACGCCGCTGCCGGCACCAATCAAGACTGCGGCCGAAAAAATAGATCCTGCCAAATTGCTGATCGCGAGACGCACCAAATCCGAGAGGGACACAAACCGCGCCCACCGGCGGTCCAACGCAAGCAGCTTAAAGGCAACCAGCTTCACCGGTATCCAGACGAGGATCGCCACGCGCAGGGGTTTCGCGAAGGATGGGGGAATCGCGAAGTCAAACCGGAGCAGGAACGATAGTGCCGCCGCGAAGACGATGATTGCGATCTCAATCGAGTAGACAAACAGAGCCCGCAGGATGGAATCCCCGAAACTCACCGGAGCGCTCCCTTGGGCCGGCCGCCGCGCCTTTCGGGCAGAATCAGGCAACACGCACCTCCGCAGCCTCTTTGGAAAGCATGGGTGCCACGGCCGCCTCGCGAACCGCATCAATCACCCGTGCTTGGTCCACCGGTTTCAGGTTGCTGGAGCTCGGCAGGCAAATTCCGTTGCGGAACAAATCCGAAGCGACCTCCCCCCCGTACACCTCGCAATCGGCGAACAGTGCCTGGAGGTGCATGGGCTTCCAGACGGGCCGGGCTTCGATGTCGCGGGAGTCCAAGTGCCGGAGCAGCGCATCCCGGGTGCAACCAAACTTGGAGGCATCCACCTGGAAACAGCTAAGCCAGTTCGTATGCAGACCATAGGTCGCCTGCGGCATCAGGGAGATCCCGGGCAGGTCGGCGAAACCATCGCGGTAGCGGAATGCGATGGCGCGGCGCTGCTGGACCCGAAGATCGAGGACTTCCATCTGCCCCCGCCCGATGCCCGCCAACACATTGCTCATTCGGTAGTTGTAGCCGGTCACCGAGTGTTCATAGGCGATGCCGGGATCTCGTGCCTGCGTGGCCAGAAACCGGGCCTTGTCCGCCAAGGCTTGATCATGGGCCGTGAGCATTCCGCCGCCGGCGGTGGTAATAATCTTGTTTCCATTGAAGGAGTACGCCGAAACGGGAGCCAAACTGCCGGCGGGCTTGCCTTTGTACGTGGCACCGAGCGCCTCTGCGGCGTCTTCGAGCACGGCAACGCCGTACTTCCCGCAAATTTCCAGGATCGGGTCCATGTCGGCGGATTGTCCGTAGATGTCCACCACTATAAGTGCTTTGGGGAGCCGGTTCGTTGCGGCGCGTACCCGCAAAACGTCATAAAGAAGCTGTGGATCGAGGTTCCATGAATCCCGGTCGCTGTCCACGAACACGGGAGTGGCACCTTGGTACCGGATCGGATTTGCGGAGGCGGCGAAGGTCAGGGTGGAACAAAAGACCTCGTCGCCCGGACCTACGCCCATCAGGACCAGGCCAAGGTGGATGGCCGCAGTTCCGCTCGACAAACAAACGGAAGGAACTCCCATCCGGCGGGAGAATGCATCTTCGAAAGCCCCTAGATTCGGACCTACGGTTGAAACCCAATTGCTTGAGAACGCCCCATCGGCGTAGCGCTGCTCGTTTTCCCCCATATGGGGTATGGACAAGAGAATCCTTGGCATTGTGGCGAGGTCTGGACCAACAGTACTCAAATAGACTCCGCAAACAATGGACCGCAAGCCTAGGAAAGGCAGCCAAGGCCAACGGACCAACGGAGGAACCCCCAACCTTTATGGTAACAGGCTGGGATTGATCCTCTGGGAGCATTGAAGGGCCTTCCGGCCAGCCGGATGCCCGATCCTGCCTCAATCGGGATCAACATTTTGGTATTGGACCCGTCAGGCCAAGGGACGCAACATCCAGCCGACGGTCCGCAGCAGAACGCTGTCATCCCTGCGAAACAGAGCCAAACCCTCTCGGAGCAAATCAAACCGCCGCCTCTTCAGGGTGGACGCCGCAAGAACCAGCCACCGCTTTTCACGCAGACGCCTCAATTGACGCAGCAACGTGCCCCGATCCCCCTCCCCGCGAGTCACCAGAGTCTCAATTGTGCGTCGATGGATCGAAATAAAGCACTGCTCGTTGAACCAGTTCACATACGAGAGCGGGTGGCCGGGCTCCCTCGGGACAATTTGGATGAGTGGCTCCCCGACGAAAGCTACGGGATAATCCAAGTTCAAACGCATCCACATCTCGACGTCGCCGATCATGCCGTATTCCAAACGAAAGGGTCCGCTCGCTTCCACGCAGGCTCGGCGAAGCATTACCATCCCGAAAACGGGTGAATCTGGCCTGGTCAGCATCATTCGAGTCAACTCCAGCCGCTCAAACCGCCGAGGGTAGTCATGCAGATAGAAGTGCCGGTGCTTGCCCTGAAAATCGATGGCCTCCAAGTCATTGAAGACAAAGGCCGCGTCCGGCTGCGCCAACAGTGCGTCGCGCCATTTCCGGATCAGGTCGGGCCGGTAGTGGTCGCCATCGTGCACGATCGCCACGAGGGTGCCCACGGCTGCCGCAAACGCAGCATTATAATTGCCGATCATTCCAAGATTCTTATCGTTGCGACGGTAGCGGATGCGGCGATCCTGCGCGGCGTACTCACGGCACACCGCTTCCGTATTGTCCGGGGAGGCATTGTCGCTGATGATGAGTTCGAAGTCGCCAAAATCTTGCAGGAGGAGGGATTCGATGGACCGGGGCAGAATAGCCGCGCGGTTGTAGGTCAACAGGCAAATCGAAACGGAGGGAATCGTCAACATTGGGTAGAGGGTAAACAGTGATGGCCGAGTAGCCGGAGGGGATCGGCTAGTATGCCCCTCAGCCGGGCAACGTCCACGGAATCGGCTGCGAAATCGTGGGGCGGTCTCCGAAACCGGAAACCGCCCCAGGAAATTACATCTTCTTGTCGCCCTTGTCTTCGGTCTTCTTCTTGCCCTTCTTCTTTTCGGTCTTCTTGTCGTCCATCTTGTCCTGGGCGAAGGAAACGGTGCCGAGGACGAGGCCGAGGCCGATGGTCAATGCGATGAGCTTTTTCATGTTGTTAATCTCCTGTGAAATTTGATTACTGACGGGTTGCCGCCACTCAGAAAACACGCGAAGTCAACTGAGCATGGACCTTCCGAACGTGCTGCGTCCGTCCGCATCCTTCGGATAATAACCAAAAGCGGCCCACTTCGTCAACTGAAATCTTGACTGGAAATTGTTGGAACCGCTTCGAGAAACTACCGGGCCTCCACGTCCGCCTGCAGCAAGCCCGATATCGTTCCCTCGGGATCCATAAAATAGGCGAGCCACCCGTATCCCGGAATCGCCATTTTGGGCAGGGCGACGGTTCCCCCGTTGGCCAAAACGCTCTCAAGGGCGGCGTCAAGGGACTCCACCGAAATTGTGTTGCACATGGGCTGGCGGGGATCATGCCTCCGAAGAAAACCTCCATCAATCCCCGGCCCGCCTTCGCCGGTCTTGGTCAGCCAATACTCCATCGGCCCGGGGGCTTTCTCAGTTTTCCAGCCAAAAACCTTTCCGTAGAAGCTGGCAAGCGATTCCGGGTCGTTGGCCGGAATCTCGAAGTGAATGACTCTTGACATGTGCCACATTCTATCGCGCACCGGACCCGCCGCGAGGCACAGCTTTGACACACGGGTTTGGCACGCAGCTTTGACAAACCGCCGCAGTTAGCGCTTTAGAACTTGATACACTCCTGTTAGCGAGCCATGAAACAATCGGCCAACCTCCACAACCCGCTCGGTCGTCGGAACGCCATCCGCGTCGGCTTCTGTGCCGCGCTCGGGATCGGCATCCCGGACATCCTCCGTTACGAGGCCCAGGCCGCCATTTCTTCCGCCAGCGCCTCCCCAGGCACGTTCACCGAAGGCAAGGCGAAGTCCATCATCCACCTCCACCTGCCCGGCGGCATGTCCCACCAAGAATCCTGGGACCCCAAGCCCGAGGCTCCCGGTGAATACCGCGGTTCGCTCGGCGTCGTCAAGACCAAGGGTGGCGAGATCTTCAGCGAAAACTTCGTGAAGCTCGCCACCGTTGCCGACAAGATCAACGTCATCCGCTCCATCGTCGGCAAGATCCCCGACCACCAACTCGCCACCTACCAAGTATTTACCGCCTATACCCCCACCACCGTTCTCGACTACCCCCAAATGGGAGCCGTTGTATCCCACCTCTTCGGGCCCCGCAACGGACTCCCCCCCTACGTCGCAGTCCCCCGCCTCAACGGTTACGAGGGCGGCACGGGCTTCCTGAGCTCCAAGTACGGTGCGTTCCAATTGAACGCCGACCCGGGCGCGAACGGTCCGTTCAAGGTCCGCGATTTCTCCATCCCCAACGGCGTCTCCCTCGAACAGTTCGAGCGCCGCAAGACCGCCCGCGACATCGTCGAGCGGCACATGCGCCGCTTGGAGGCCGATCCGGACAAATTGAACACGATGGACGAGTTCAACAAGAGCGCCTATTCGCTGCTGACCAGCGAAAAGTCCCGCAAGGCGTTC
>CAITMP010000133.1 GCA_903893525.1 uncultured Acidobacteriia bacterium
CCGTCGGCCCCGGCGGCAACGGCTACGCGGGAGACAGCACAGCGCTTTCCGCCACGATCACTTCCGGTGGCAGCGTCTCGGCTCCCGTCGTCTCAGGTGGCAGTGCCGGAGCCCCTGAGCCCGGCACCATCTGGCTCTTCAGCGGCGTCATGGCGGCCGGTGCGGCGATCCGCCGCCGTGTCACCAGATAACTCACACGACAAGGAGGGGGCGGGGAAATCGCTCCCTCCGCCCAATCGGCCACCGGATTGCATGCTCAATCCCGTGCGCCCACCACTTCCGAAACCCCAAATCACCCTGATTCTCTTCGTGGCGCTGCTGGCCGCGTTGATGGCCCGGCCCCAGCACGGTAGCGCCCAGCGAAATCCCCCGACCGCCGTCGCGCAGGTCGGAGCCGCCTCGCCCCTGCCCGTCTACGTCGTCAACGACCTGCGCCCCTCGCTGCCGGAAGGTTTCGTCCCCGGCACCTCTTGGCGGTTCACCACATGGACGGTGCCCAGCAACCTTGCCTTCACCGTGACCGTGCTGAAGACCGAGGGCGGATGGGCATATCTGAAACTGAGTGACACCCAGGCGACTGCCCCCAGCTGGTACTACGTGCCGCAGATGCCCGGCGCGTGGCAGTTGCAGTAGGCCTCCCCCATGAATTCAGGCATCATGCGTTACGTACTGGTGGTGTTTCTGGGCATCGAAGGCATTTGGCATCTAGGGGCCGCGGGCACCGGTGCCAAGCGGTTGGTCTTCCTTGCGCTCGCCACAGCGCTGTGGCTGGTCGCGGCAGGTGTTCTAATCCGTTCGTCCCGTTGGTTGCAGTTGCTGCCGATTGTTGTCCTGGTCTCCGCGGTCAGTTGCGCTCTTGCGCTTCCGGGTGCTTTGGTGGGACTGGAGATGAATCTGGTGGCTGTGGTCCTGGCCTGCACCGCCATCCGGTTTCCAGGCGACATCCCGGCAGTCCGCAATATCCAACTGGAGCGTTTCTGGGAATCCGCCCCCGCCACCCCCGGTCCTCCATTCGATGGCCGGTTGGACCCGCACCTGCGCCACGCCATCGCACCCGGCACTCCCCTCGCCTCCGCCACCCGCATCCGGATGCACGGAACCATCAAACTCGGGCCTTGGTTCCCGTTCGTTGCTGAAGAGGTGATCATCGCGGGACGCGGCATGGTCTGGGCCGGGACCGCAAGCATCTTCGGACTCCCTGTATGCGGCAGCGACCGCAGCGTGGATGGTGCCGGGGAGATGGACTGGCGGCTGTTTGGGATCCTTCCCATCGCGCGCAGTTCGGGGTCGGATACCTCGAAATCCGCCTTGGGCCGAATGGTGGGGGAGAAGGTCGTCTGGCTTCCATCCGCCCTGGCCGGACCTGAGCCATCCATCGGCGATGTCGAGTGGATCGGAGAGGAGGACGGCCAGCTCCGACTCCTCATCGATTCGTCCGGTTTGTCGACAGTCTTTGCTGTGAACCGGGACGCCGCCGGCCAAGTTGCTTCCGTCTCGTTCCCGCGATGGGGGAATCCCGACGGTGGAAACCACCGGTTTGTCGAGTTTGGCGTGAAGGTGGAGCGCGAACGGAC
>CAITMP010000134.1 GCA_903893525.1 uncultured Acidobacteriia bacterium
ACCGTGCCGCGATCAACCGAAAGGCGCAGGCCGTCTTGGCATCCGGCTCGCGCCAGATCACGATCCGACTGGGTAACGGTGAACTTGCGCTGGCCAGACAGCAGGCCGAGGCGAAGGGTCTGAAGTACCAGACCTACATCAAAATGCTGCTGCATGAAGCGCTCATGGGCAATTCCGCGACGCGATAGAGCCTGTGCGAGGAATGTCGAGGCGGAGCGAGTTTGTGACGAACGCCGGAGGGCCGTTCGTTGTTCCCCAAAGGGGAAGCCTCTGCGACGCAGAACCAGCCCCTTGAAATCAATGGCTTGCAAGTCTTACATGTCTGCCTCACAAATGAGATGGTCGGGTTCCCGAAGATTTCAAGGAAAAGGGGATTTCGGGAGCCACGACCAAGTGCTCCGCCGTTGCCCGCTGCCTGAAGGCATTGCAGGAGGGCGACACTTTCCGTCTGGAACCGAGGCCATGGACACGGACACGCCAGCGGGCCGCGCAATATGGCGGACGATTTGTGTGCGTCTGATTCGAACGCGGACCCGTACCGGAGTAATGGAGGCAAAAGCCCGAGGCATGAGGTTCGGCCGTCGGGCCAAGTTTTCAACACAGCAGATCGACGAGGCGCGAAGCTTATCAGTCGAAGGCGCCCCGTCGGCGCTTTCGGCTGATAACGGTTATTATCGGACGCAAGCACGCAGGGCCGCTTGACGTATGTCGATCAACCGCCCGATCATCAATGTATGCCATTGCCGAACTCGCTCCCATGGATGGAGAGCGCCGACGCTAAAATGATTCGTGCGCACGAGAACATCGAGGGGCTCGGTCGGGAGATCAACGAGTGGTTGGCGTCGATTAGAATCAACACGTTCCTGAAGACCGCTCCTGATCAACCTTCGCCTTGGCTGGTCGTTTGCGCTAGCGACTATATACCCCCGATTCGCCTAACTATGCCCGTGCCAAGCTCGATCCATGCCAACGGTGTTGAATTGCCTTGAAACTCATTGTGTGGCAGGGTCCCGCCAGACCTGCCAGTGGGTAAGCGACGGAACTTGCCGTGGACGTGTCGCCGAAGTTCATGCCATATCGTGCGCTACCAGGTCCAGTTGGAATACACCGGCTGGGCCCCAGCTCAGCGCTCCCATGATGCCCGGCGCGACCGCGCTCACATCCAGATTCTTCATCCAAATTGGGCATCGTGTAGTGAACTGCCTTCATTACTGCGGCCACCGCTCGCAGGTTGGCGAACGATCCGGCTTTGAAAGACCTGTTTCGGCCCCCTCCGTCTTGCCTTGTCGTAGAAGAAGGAAGCATTCAGAGCTCCAATGCCGGGACAGTGATCGAATGGACGGAAACGACTGGTGTTGAGGTATTCCAGCCATCGCTAAGTCGATTCGTTTGCGAACGGTCGGCATTCCGGGAATGTCGCGGCACGAATGAAGCAAGGCTCGAACTCTTGAAGCGCCGCGCGAGTTGTCCTCGCCGCGGTGACTGCAACCGGTCAGCCGACCTCATGCCGTCATCTCATGTACATCAACGCCGGAGCGTACGTTGGCGATGGCACCATGGTCGATTCGCACGCGCTGGTCGGCAGCTGCGCCCAGGTCGGGAAGAACTGTCACATTTCCGCAGCCTCGCAGATCGGCGGAGTTCTGGAACCCGTCGGAGCCATGCCCGTCATCATTGAGGATGACGTGATGATTGGCGGCAACTGCGGCGTCTACGAAGGGACGGTCGTAAAAAAGGGCGCGGTCCTCGGCACTGGCACGATTCTGAACCGTTCCACGCCCGTCTACGACCTGGTGCGCGGCGAAGTCTACCGGGCTTCCGACGCAAGCACGGGCGTCGACCAGCCCCTCATCATCCCCGAAGGAGCGGTCGTAGTCGCCGGCTCCCGCCCGGTTTCGTCGGGCCAGGGAAAGGACTGGGTATTTCCCTGTACACTCCGGTAATCGTGAAGTATCGCGACGAAAAGACGGGTACCCGGATTCAGCTCGAAGACCTGCTTCGGTAAGGGCGCAAATTTCTGAGTGGCGAGCAAAGCTCAGCAGGAGTTCCAAGAGCTCTTGTGACAACTGCCGGGCACGTTCGACACCACTTTCCCGCTTCATCCTTTGGCGGAAACGGTCAGGCTCAAGCGAAAGGCACGATCCTGGATCTTTTGATTTTCCGGTCCCGCGTAACCAATGGCACGCTGTAAACGATGCTCGTGGCCGCGATAAGTTCGTCCGCCGGATCGCTCTGGAAATCCAGTTCGGTGGACTTCGCGCAAACGGCCAAATCAAGTGGCCAAACATGCACCCGCGAAAGTATCCTCTGAAACTCGGGAGCCCGGACATCCAGCCCAATCCGGCCGAGTTGCGCCAGCTTCGCAATCTCCCAAAGCACTATTGCCGAGATGCCCCACTGTTCCGCGCCCAGTAATTTCCGTTCCCCAGGTGTCAACGAACCGTCCAGCGCGAAAAGCAGGATGTGCGTATCAAGATTCAGCATTCCACTTGCTTCCCGTCGAAAAAACGTCACCCGCCACTTGCACCTTGCCCTGCATGCTCCCGATCAGGGCGGAACAGCCGGAGTCAAAGGGAGTCAATATGGCAACTGGCTTTCCATGTTTCGTCACGACGATGCCCTCGGGCCCAAGGTGATCGAGCAGGGAAAGGCACTGTTCTTTGAACTTCGACGCGCTGATTTCGATCATGCACTCAGTATAGTCAGATTGGTTGACTGGTCAAAAATGTTGGCTGGTTGGTGTCTTGCTTGGCGGCAGTCTGACTATGGCTGCGTTTGCATGCAATTCGAAGCGAAAGGCTGGGGTAGTGTGCGGAATGTTGGCCGAGCGATTCCGCAGTTCTTGCGCGATTCCGCTGGCCGCTGCCGTCAACCAAGACAGGGCGTTCTGGTTCGAAGTAAAGTCTTATGGCTCCCCATCCTGGACACCTTTGGAACCGGTTTTCTGCTTCCATTTCGGTCTGGGAAGTGCCGATTTGCCGGTTGGCGTAGATAAAAAGCGAAGCCAGGGCAGAGAGCCCTGGCTCCGTTCTTTTGTTCGCGAAAGCTGGAGATGATTAGGCGGCGCGGCGGCGACGGCGTGCCACCAGGATGCCTGCCAGTCCCGTAAGGCCGAGAGCGATGCTCGCGGGTTCGGGCGCGTCGGGAGCAACAGACGCCAGCGGGCCTTCGGAGAAGACCAGGTCGACTATGGGCACGACGTTCCCGACATTGCTGATCGCCGCCCCGCGCGAGTATGGATTCGAAGACGAGAATTGAGCGGCGAAGAGCGCTCCGGACGTTGTCCCAATTCGCAGACTATATGTATTTCCAGCCGTCAGAGCGATTGAGGATGCGAAGTCGAATTCGATCGTCTGAAACACGGTGGAGCCAAACGTTACGGAGCCGGTTGTCCCCAACAGAGTACCGCCGTAACCAATCCCGTCGAAGAGGTCAACCACGACGGTCGTAGAAAAACCTCCATTGGTCTTCAGGTTGAAGAACGCTGCGTCAATCGATGACAATCCAGCAGTGAAGCTCTGGCCAAGGTTAGTGGCAATCCCCGACGCAAGCGAGCCCGACGTGTTCTGCTGGTCAACGGTGATGGTGGCCGCACCGCAGGCAGCGGCTCCGAGCGCGACTGCTGCGAATAATTTAATGAAATTCATCTTGTGTAAATGCTCCTCCTCGTCGCCACTGGACGGGTGACGGCTAATGTTTGACAATGGCCGACTGCCGCTTCCGTACGGGCGACAAACTTCGTTGATGATAGCGCACGGCAGACCCGATTGGCAAGGCAAAACGGCAGGGACAGGGGGAGATCCCAACAGGCAGAACCATGGTAGTGCTATCGGGTACGGCTCTCGCTTGGGAGTGAAACTGAAGCGACATTCTGCGGGGAATGGTCGAACTCCAATGAAATCAATAAGTGTTTTGTGGCTCCCCGATAGAGTGCCTCACCGACAACATCTCCGGACGCAAGTTGTTGATTCTATTTACCCCGCAGAATGCAGTTGGAGAGGGGTGGGAGAGAAAACCAACATAGGGACCCTCTCGCCCCGGCGCGCGAGGGGACTCACCCCTCGTTATTTAACGTCGGGCGACACGCTCTGTGCGTTTGGATGCTCGCACGCAAGACACGCGGCCAGAGGCCGAGTTGATTGAAATGGAAGTACGGAGGGTGACCAACGCGGGCCGCCCTCCCATTTCGCGAGTTGCGTGCAGGTTGCAAGTTTGGTCTGAGCAGGTAACGATTATCTTGATCACGGCGAGGACCCCTCATCGAACCTCGCTTTGACGCATTACTCTGGATCGACCTGGTCCCGAGCCCTCGCCGCCTCCGCGGCGCAACCCGGGATGAGGGCCGTAACGCTGTGGACGAAGTGCGCGTCGTGCCGGAATCGACGACCGTTCAATTCAGGGCTGAAAAAATAATTGGCTCCCCATCCTGGACGCGTTTGGAACTTTCGCACTTTGCCAGCCGCCGGATCCGGGTGGCCCTTCAAGGGATCCGACAGCTTGCGGTTGCGTGCTCTGCGGCGTGCTGGCTCTTCGCAAGAAGCCGCTTCGGGATGTTCCGCCACGGCGCAATGTCACACCGCGCCCACGTTAAGATGACCCAATATGTTTCCTGCACGGACCCTGACGTTACATTCATTATTCTTCGGGCTGCTGCTCGTAGCCGGGCCGCGTGCTTCGGGCCAGGCCAAACCGACCGAAGTTTATCCCAATGCCGGAAAATTCCTTTACTGGAGCCCGCAGGAAAAGCCCGTCGGCTTTCGAAACATCGAGAAGATTTTTCCAGACGGACACATCGTAAAGCGGGGGCCGAATGTGTCCCCTCTGCCTTACGCGCCGCAGGAACTGGCGGTTCGTTATCAGTATAAAGGTCAGGCATGGACCACCGCCCGCTTCATGCAGGAAAACGACGTTGCCGGCCTGCTCGTGATCCACGAAGGGAAAATCCTTCTGGAGCGCTATGCGCTGGGTTTCGATCAGAACAGCCGCTGGACATCGTTTTCCGTGGCGAAGTCATTCACCTCGACGTTGGCGGGGGCCGCGAATCGCCGACGGCTCCATCGCAAGCATCGACGACCCGGTTACCAAATATCTCCCGGGTCTGAAAGGCAGCGCGTACGATGGCGTCACCGTCCGCCATATCCTGACGATGACGTCAGGCGTCAAGTGGAATGAAGACTACGTCGATTCCCGCTCGGACGTGAATTCATTTTCGGGCGCGACCGATGAATCCCGTGGCAGCCGCCTGGTAACCTACATGTCGAAACTCCCGCGCGCAAGGGACGCCTCCAAGTTTGAGCCGCAGGCAAATCGCACTCAGCCTGATCTCGATTTGAAGAAATCCTCCACGGAACGCCGGTGGATGAATCGGTCGGGGATGTATGCCGCTGCAACTCCGAGCGTGTAGGAAAGCAGGTCGAGCGTATCGAACGTGCCGCGCGTGATCACGAGCGGTGTGCCTTCGAAGTTGTGGAGCTGGCAGAATTCCCAGGCGTA
>CAITMP010000135.1 GCA_903893525.1 uncultured Acidobacteriia bacterium
CGGGTGTGAGCCGGACGGCACGGGTCCGGTGCGCGAGGGCCACGGACGCGCTGCCTCGCGAATCGGCCAGGCGGGCTGCTTCCAACTCAAGGGCCGCGGGTACGTTTGGCGCGCAACCTTCGCTGCCGAACGGGGCCTTCAGCACTTGGCAGATGCCATCCGCGAGTGCGGCGGGATCCCCGGACCACTCGCCCTGGGGTGAACCATGTCGAATTTCGAGCAGCATTGTTGTTGCAACACCATTGCGGATGTTGGTGGACAGGACATGCGTCGCACCAAGTACGGAAAAGGCCCGTTCCACGGCAGTGACCCGGCGCTCCCGGAGCAATGCGGACGGGATCACCGTCACGGCTCCGCTGCCGAGAGCCAAGCGCTCCTCAACCCGCCGAATATTGCTATACGCGGGCTCGTCAATCTGGTCCGATACCAACATCGCCAGTCGAACCGGCTTGTGTTGCTGGAAAGGCTTCTCGGGCAGGATGGCCCCCAGAGCCAAGAGGGTTGAAAGCGCGATTACTGGAGCCAGTCTGCTTTTCCACGGCCTCCGGGACAGCCTGGAAGCCACCATCGCATTCAGTGGAGGCGGCAAGCGATACTCGCCGGGTGTATCGAGGCGCAGTCCAATCGGGTCGAGCAGGGTTGCGTGGAGCTTGTTCTGCCTGTCGGGATGCACCATGATCTTGCGGAGCGAAATCCCGCCGGTTTTGAACCCGTGCCGGAGCAGGTGCGCGATGGCGGCACCAAGATCTTCGGCTATCGATTCGGCTTCGGCACCGCTCAACCGACGCTTGCGGATCCGGCTCTCCAGCGTCGTACCTGGGATGTAGTCCGATACCGAGACTTCGATCGGTCCATCGGCTGTATCGACGACGTGCCGTCCTTGGACTCGACAGATCCGGGGGTGGTTGGAATCCGGTGCCGGGGTGGGGGGCAAGTGTCCCGAGCGGACCCTGCGGAGTGCGACCCGGCTATCGGCCTGTTTGTCGATGGCCTCGTAGACGATGCACGTGGAGCCGCTACCAAGGACGTCGACGATTCTGAAGCGGCCATTGATGACCGACCCGCTCGCGAAGAGCTCCCCAACAGAGGGATGGCGTGGAACAACGGGCTCGGCGAGGAATCCGCCAAGCTTTTCCTCCCATTGAACCAGATCGATCACCTCGGCGAAAAGGTCGGTGTCGGCACCACACACGGCCCGCAGCCACGGCACGCGTTCGGCGGAAGGAAGGGCCAAGGCCCCTTCCACCAGCCCCATCACAAGGGCATCGTTGGATTCATTCCCCATCCGGTATTTCGCCGGGCATGTTGCGTGCCATGTCGCCCTGCAGTCGAGTGAAAAGCCACTTCTTTGCCTCCAGTTCGCGCCGTTGCACGGTTCGGCGGGGGATGCCGGTGGCCTCGACGGTTTCCTCGAGCGTCATGCCGGCGAAGTAGCGCATTTCGATGACGGTAAGGAAGTCGGGGTTGACCTTGCCCATTTCGTCCAGCAGCTCCCCGATTGCGACAGCGGTTTCGAGGTGCTCGTCGCGGCCCCGAAGCAGTTCCTCGAGCCCTTCGATCTGAAGTTTGCTGCCGGAGCGGGTGCGGGCACGGGCATGGTCGATAAGCAAGCAGCGCATGGCATGGGCGGCCACCCGGAAAAAGTGCAGGCGGTTTTCCCAATCCCGGTCGCGTGCCCGGAACAGTTTGAAATACGCCTCGTTCATCAAGGCTGTTGCTTGGAGGGAGTTGTCGGGTCGCTCACCTGCGGTCATCTTGCGCGCCAGCCTGTGAAGGTCCGGCACGACGATGCGGAATAGATCGTTTTCGACGGATCGGTCGCCACCGCTCCATGCCCGCAACATGCGCGTGACTTCGCCGGCGGCGTCTGCAACGTTTACTTGAGGGGTGTCCGGGGTACCTTGTTCCATTGCTCGCCAGTTCACTAGATCTTACAACGCAATGCGGACCGGCCATCCGCACCACCGCGCTACAATCAGGTCTTATGTTCCAAGGCATTGAGCATACGGCGATTTCGTCGCCCAACCCCCTTCGGCTGGCAGAGTGGTACGTGGAGCACCTCGGGTTCCACATCAACTTCTCCTACGCCGGCAACTACTTTGTGAAGGCACCAAACGGCACCATGCTGGAGATCATTCCGGCTGATCGCCCCTTGGCTGCGCCGCAGACCACGGCGAACAACAAGGACGGCGGCATCCGCCACTTGGCCATCGCCAACGACAATTTCGACGCGGCCTATGCGTTTCTGAAATCGAAGGCCGTCACGTTCTGCGGCGAGCCCTTTGAAACGCTGGGCAACCGCCTGGTGTTTTTCAACGACTGCGACGGGAATCTGCTCCACCTGATCCAGCGCGAAAATCCGCTGCCGTAAATTTCGTCCCGACAACACAATCCAAACCTGTGCTGCGACGCGTCTTCAAGGCCTTCCAATACCGCGATTTCCGCCTCCTGTGGGTGGGTGCCTGCTTGTCCAGCATTGGCACGTGGATGCAGGAAATCGCGCAGAATTGGCTGGTCTTCGAATTGACGAAGTCCCCGTTCCTGTTGGGGTTGGATGACTTTCTCGGCAACATCCCGATCCTGTTGTTCTCCCTTTTCGGCGGTGTGATTGCCGACCGTGTGGACCGGCGATACCTGCTGATCGGATCGCAACTGGTCCAGATGACGTCCGCCTTTACCCTGTCGGCGCTGATCGTCACCGACCATCTGCAGATTTGGCACATACTGGTTTCGTCCTTTGTGGTGGGCACGGCCCAAGCGTTTGGCGGACCGGCATACTCGGCGCTGGTGCCGAGCCTCGTCGATAAAGAGGATTTGCCCAACGCCATCGCACTGAATTCCATCCAGTTCAATTTGGCCCGTGTGATCGGCCCGGTTCTGGGCGGGTTGGCCTTGAAATATGTGGGCTCGGCGTGGTGCTTCGGCCTGAACGGACTGTCGTTCGTCGCCGTGATCATCTCGCTATCGCAGTTGAACATCAACTTCAAGCCACCGCGCACCGGCGAATCCGTGATGGAGAGCATGGCGCAGGGTTTCCGGTTTATCCGTACGCAGGGCGCGATGGGGACTTTGATTATCATTGCCTTCTGTATGACGGCTTTCGCGATTCCGATGATCACGTTCCTGCCGGTCATGGTGAAAAACGTGTTCCAGCGCGAGGCGATGACGTATACGTTCTTCATGGTGGCGTCCGGGCTGGGGTCGATTACGGGCGCGCTGACGGTTGCGGCACTGGGCAACATCCCGAACAAGGGTCGGGTGGCGTTGACGATGCTGGTTGCACTCGGCGCGGGAATTGCAGCGTTTTCGCAATCAACGTATCTGCCGCTGAGCTGCGTGCTGTTGTTCTGCTGCGGCGCGGTTCTGATGTGTGCGTTTGCAATGATCAGTTCGTTGGTTCAGTTGATCACTCCCAACGACATGCGCGGGCGGGTCATGAGCGTCTACAATGTTGCGTTCCGTGGGGGCATGCCGATCGGCAGCGTCGTTACGGGCTATCTCGTACCCATCTTTACCGCTCCGAACGTCCTCACAGTCAATGGCATCCTCCTGTGTATCCTCGGCTCGTATTTCCTCTTCGTCAAACGCCGCGTGGCAGCATTGTAGTTAGGACCGGGTCGATCCAGGACCTTCATCCACCATGCGCAATCTTCTTTTTGTGATTTTGGCTAGTGCAAGCCTTTGCGCAGCCGCCGACGACGTCCAGAAGTTCCGGGACAGGCAGGACCGCCCGGCTCTGGAGAAATCCGCAGCGGCATTGAAGGCTGATGCGGAAGCCGCTCCCGGCGACGCCAACAAGTGGTATCGCGCGGCGATCGCCTATTCCTACGTGGCCGAAGTCGCCTACGAACTTCGCGACAAAGGCGCATCCCAGCGCGCAGCCGAGGAGGGTGTGCGGCATGCCGAGAAGGCAATCAGCATTAACGGCGGCATCGCGGACTACTACCGCGTTCTGGGCACGCTCTGCGGCCAGGTGATTCCGGCGAATCCAATTATTGGCGCTCTTTCCTATGGACGCAAGGCCAAGGAAGCGCTAGACCGTGCCATCGGCATGGATCCGAAATCCTCCAAGGCGCACCTGGCGCATGGGGTTGGCTATTACTACCTGCCCACCAACATGGGCGGCGGTCCGGATAACGCCATCAAGGACTACAAGCAGGCGATCGCCCTCGATCCGAAGAATGCAGAAGCGTACCTTTGGATGGGGATCGCGCACGCCAAGCAGCACCGGACTGCGGAAGCTAGGGAGGCGCTGCAGAAATCGCTGCAATTGTCGCCCGACCGGGTCTGGGCGAAGCAGCAGTTGGACAAGCTGCCGCCGCAGTAACCTCTTTGAAATATGGCCTTCGACATCCATTCCACACTGCGGATTGTGCAGTCGTTCGATGCCGGGAGCGACGGCTTGGCCCGCAAGAGTGGCGAACTTGTCTGCGGTCTCTTGAATCACACCCCGGAGCCTTTTTCGCGCAATCAGTTTACCCCGGGTCACCTGACATGCACGGCTGCGGTCCTGCATCCGTCGGAACCGTTGGTCCTGTTCATGCACCACCACCGGTTGAACCGCTGGCTGCTTCCCGGCGGTCATGTCGAGGACGAGGACGTGTCCCCGTCCGCAGCTGCGGCAAGGGAGGCTGTGGAGGAAACCCACGTGGTTTTGGCGTCCGACTTCGAGTCGCGACTGGCGGGCATTGATGTGCATGGCATCCCCCCGAAGCGTTCGGAACCCTACCACCTCCACCACGACCTGATCTGGTGTTTCCGTGCGGCATCCGCCGTCATTGAAACCACCGACGAGGCACCGGCTGTTGCTTGGGTGGAGGATTCCCGGTGGGATGAGCTTTCGATTGCCGACAGCATCAGGAACGCGATTCTGAGGGCTCGTACCTGGGTCCCGACAGGAACACGGTAGGAATACCATGGCATCGGATCAAAGCTTTGTCACCTTCGTCTGCGACCAGATGGCCGGGGCGGGAGAGATTTCATTCAAGAAGATGTTTGGTGAGTACTCGGTCTACTGCGGTGGCAGGATGATTGCGCTTATCTGCGACAACAAGCTATTCATAAAACCCAGCCTTTGGGCGCAAACCGGCTTGACCGGGGTCCAGATGGCTCCACCCTATCCACAGGCGAAACCGTGCTACTGGATTGTGGATGGGTTGGACGATGCTGCTTGGTTATCGAAAGTGGCAGCCGCGACAGCCCGCGAAATGCCGCTGCCGAAGCCGAAGAAGGCCTCGAAATCGCGGTAACGGGTTGGTAGGGCGATAGAGTAAGGGGATGATCCGAGCCGCCATCGTTCTCGCGACGCTGCTTTCAGCCTCTATACTCACGGGCCAAGTGCCTCCTACAGACAGCCGCATTGGCTACGTGCCCAACACCGACACCCATTTTTCGACACCCACATTTACCACGGTCCAGGCTTGGGAAAAGCGTCGGAGCGAGCTCCGGAAGCAAATCCTGTTTGCATCCGGCTTGGTCCCGATGCTGCCGAAAACTCCTCTGAATGCCAAGATCTCCGGTCGTGTACGCACGCGGGATTGTTTTATTGAGAAGGTCCTGATCGAAACCATGCCCGGCTATTTTGTCGGGGGGAATTTGTACAGCCCGTTGGACGGGGCGGGAAAGCATCCGGCGATCCTAAATCCGCATGGGCACTGGAATTACGGGCGCTTGGAGAACCAACCGCTGTATTCTGGCCCCAATTTGGGGGCGAATCTGGCGCGGCTCGGGTTTGTGGTGTTCGCGTGGGACATGGTCGGCTACAACGACACCATCCAGACGCCGCATTCGTTCGGTGTCGCTCCCAAGGGCCTCGCTGTTGAGCAGCTGTGGAATTTCGGCCCGTATGGATTGCAGCTGTGGAACGCCATCCGGGCCTTGGATTTTGTTGCGGGCTTGGACGTGGTGGACCCGGCGCGAATCGGTATGACAGGGGCGTCCGGCGGGGCGACTCAGACCTTTTCCCTGGCCGCCGTGGATGACCGCATCCAGTTTGTGGCACCGGTGAACATGGTCTCGTCAATTATGCAGGGTGGCGACGTCTGCGAGAACGCCGCCGGGCTGCGGGTGGGCACGAACAATGTGGAGATTGCGGCCATGGTTGCACCGAAACCGATGCTTCTCGTTTCGGCCACCGGGGATTGGACCCGTAATACGCCATCGGAGGAGTACCCGGCCATCCGACGGTTTTATGAACTGTACGGCAAGCCGGAGAATTTGGAAACCGTACACTTGGATGCGCCGCACAACTTCAACAAGACCAACCGGGAGTTCGTGTACCGCTTCTTTGCAAAACACATTCTCCGGTCGCCCAACGCCGGGCAGATTGTGGAGAAGGATGCGGAGGTGCTGAAGCTCCAGGACATGCTGGCTTTATCGGGGCGGCCATTGCCTGCCGGGGCCAAGACGTACGACCAGGTTTTCGAACAGTGGAGGAAGCGCGCCCAACTCGATTCCCGGGACGCACTGCGGATGGCGTTGGGCGTGGAGTGGCCGGAGTCCGTGGTCAACGACGGGGCGGTGCTGAGCCGCCCGACCGTCGGTGACCGGGTTGGGTACACATGGGTCGAGGGGCAGGGAACTCCGGTATTGGTCGTCGGCGGCGGGGCCAATGACGCCCCGAAGGGTCGGCCTACCTTGGTGATCGACTTGTTCAAGACCCGCGACCAGTCCGGCAAGCATTTTCTCTCGTTCAACCGCACTGACGATCAATGCCGGGTGCAGGACATCCTGACCGCCATGGCTTGGTTGGCGAAGAAATTTCCGGGCCAAGTGCTGGAGGTCCGCGGCGTGGGCACACTGACGAGCGTCCAGGTGGAATTTGCCGCAGCCGTGGCCGGCGCGCCGTTGAAGCTGGTCGTCGACACAAGCGGATTCAAGGGCACGGATGCTGAATTCCTGCAGAGCTTCAACATTCCGGGGATTCAGCTGGCCGGAGGGCTGGCGGCGGCAGATGCGCTCACCAAGGGAATGCGCTAGGCAACCGCACCCCGCTTGTACACGATATTTCCGGCCCTCATCACGGTCGCGACATCGTTGTGCCCGACTCGGCGGGTGAGTTCCCGGAAGTCCGGCGCGTCCACGATCACAAGGTCCGCCGGCTTTCCTGGCTCGATCGAGCCCGCCGATTGCGACATCCGCAAGGAGCAGGCTGAGTTCCAAGTGGCTGCTGTGATTGCTTCCTCGGCCGCTATTCCGAAACGGACGCTTGCTCCGTGCAAGAGGAATTGGGGATTCATCGAAGACTGCCCCAAAGGCCGGTACGCTGAGCC
>CAITMP010000136.1 GCA_903893525.1 uncultured Acidobacteriia bacterium
ATCATGTACTGCGCCTCTTCGGGCAGGTACTGGCGGGTGACGCGGTACAGGTATTCGTCGTGCCCCCACGACATGTGGACGTTGCGAAGCCCGCAAGCGGGTTCGTAGATGCCGTTTTCCGTCTGCAGCGCGGGCTGAAGCCGATCGGAATTGGCCCCGAAGTACTCCCTATAGACGATTTTGTCGGACCACGCGCAGCCAACGGGGAATGTGTCGCCAACAACGGCCCATTGGGGCTCGCCGTTGAAGCAGAGCATCTTGCCGAGGTCATGGATGAAGCCTGTGAGGACCATCCATCGCGGGTGGCCGTCGCGGCGGATCGCTTCGGCGGTCTGCAGGTTGTGCTCGATTTGGGAAAGCGAGGTGTCGGGGTCGCTGTCGTCCACCAGGGTGTTCAGCTTTTCCATCGCCTCCCAGATTCCCATCTCACCCATGGTCAGGCCACCGTACTCGTGCTCTTTTCCGAGTACAAAGTTTAGGGTTTGGAACTGGTGGTTCTGGCGGTAGAATTCCCGCACCACAGGCGGTGTTGTGTCGTTGTACTGGCGGAACTCGTCCTTGGAGCGCTTGGGGTCGTACCGGTCGCGGACGGCATCATCCCATTGATCGAGGCTATGGAGCGGTTCATTGACTGGTACGACGTGCATAGCTTCATTCTAACCGTCGGGATTCTAACCGGGCTTCCGGACTATGTTCCACTGGGATTCGGGGCCGTCGACGACCAAGATGAAACTACGCCAAGCCAGCCTGATTCTTTTCGTAGCGGACCTTTGCAGCGCCCAACAGTTCCTCGTTTCGACCGTGGCGGGTGGGAATCCGATGTCCACACCTGCGACTGGCGCATCGGCATGGGTGGGGAATCCGGACAGTGTTTCAGCAAGCCCCTCCGGCGATGTCTACTTCACGAGTCTGCATTGCGTCTTCAGGGTGGATGCCAACGGGGTTATTTGGCGCGTGGCTGGTACTTCGCGGAAGGGATTTTCGGGAGACGGCGGGCTTGCCCTGAACGCCCAGCTCTTTTCACCCGCCGGAGTTGTGGCCGACACTGCTGGAAACCTCTACATCGCCGATGCCGGCAACAACCGGATTCGCCGGGTGGCTCCGGACGGCGTGATTGCGACGGTAGCCGGTGGCGGCGCCGCGGCGGGTGCCGGACCGGCGGTCGCGGCCGCGTTGGAGACGCCCGTGGCAGTTGCCTTGGACCGGGACGGGAGCCTGCTGGTGCTTGAATTCGGGGCCAACCGCATTCGGCGGGTGAATCAGGCCGGATTGATATCGCCGGTTCCGGTCTCGGTGGGCCTCAACGGTCCAACCTCTCTGGCGGTCGATGCCAGCGGCAATATCTATGTCGCCGACGCCGGCAACAACGCGGTACGCCGGGTATCGCCGTCCGGAGTGGCCACCACCGTCGCCGGAACAGGCACGCGACTGGGTTTGAATTTCCCCGATGGCGTCGCCGTGGATAGCGCGGGCACGGTTTACATTTCCGACAGCGGCAACCAAAGGATCGTGAAACTGCTGTCTTCGGGTTTGAGTGTGGTGGCGGGGAACGGCACCGGTGGATATTCGGGCGACGGCGGGTCTGCCGCCAAGGCGTCGCTCTACTATCCAAACGACGTTGCCGTCGGTGCGGACGGAACCATTCTTATCGCCGACAGCGCCAACGGCCGGATCCGAAGTGTGGCGTCCGATGGCACGATTGACACTCTTGCGGGCAATGGCTCGATTCCGCCAATTGAAGTGCCTGCGCCCGCAGCTGTTGCCGCCGCGCCCTCCGGGGATCTATATTTCAGCGATACTTCACGCCACAGGGTGCGCCGGATTTCGCCTGGTGGGATTGTCACTACGGCAGCGGGTACCGGTGCGGGCGGGTTTGACGGCGACGGGGGTGCGGCGGCGAACGCACAGCTGGATTTACCCACCGGTCTGGCGGTTGACGGCAGTGGGAATCTATTCATCGCCGATTCCGGCAACAACCGCATCCGGAAGGTGTCCCCAGACGGGAAGATTTCGACTGTCTTCGGCGATGGTACAGCCGCCACCTTGGGACTTCCCGCAGGCCTCGCCGTGGACGCGGCAGGCAGCTTGTACGTGACGGAGATTGGGTCGAACCGCGTCCGCAAGATAGCACCGAACGGTAGTGCCTCCGTTCTGGCATCCACGGGATTGAGCGCTCCGGCAGCGGTCGCGGTGGGAGCGGACGGGACCGTTTACGTCTGCGATACCGGCAACAACCGGGTTTTGGCGATTGCCAACGGGGTGGCAAAAACGGTTGCGACCGGGAAGAGCCCGGCCGGTGTGGCTGTGGACGCCTCGGGAAATGTCTGGTATTCCGACACCGGTGCGGGCCGGCTGGTGCGTGTGGGCGGCCCGTCCCTCGGCCCGTCCCTCGGCCTCGGTGCGGACGGTTACGCGGGTGATGGCGGACCCGCCTCGACGGCGCTGTTTTCGGGCCCGACGTCCCTTGCGTTCGACGCCGCGGGTCATCTTTTTGTTGTGGACGACGGCAACGGGGCGATCCGAATGCTCAGTCCAATCAACCGGAATACCGTGATCTCGGCTGTGTACGACGCGGCGGGCGAGAGTGCGCTGCCGTTGTCGCCGGGCAAGATTGTCGTGATCTACGGGGCGGGGTTGGGCCCCTCGACCCTAGCCCTGTTTCAAGTGACCAATTCTGCCATTGGGACGGATTTGGGAGGCACGAGGGTCACATTCAACG
>CAITMP010000137.1 GCA_903893525.1 uncultured Acidobacteriia bacterium
ACTTGGGCGATAATGTACTTGCGGCGCTGGCTCGGCTCAACAACCGGAAAGCCGCCTTGTCAAGAATTCTTTCGCGGATCGCCAGTCTGAAAGGATTATCGCCAAAGGCTACCGGACGGCAGAGGCGCGTGGCAAAGCGGAAGGGGAACGCACTATTTTGCTCAGCCTAATGCAAAAGCGCTTCGGTACGTTGCCGCATTGGGTGGACGAACGACTGGCGGACGAGACTTCGGATGAACTCGAGCAGCTCGGGCTGCGTTTGCTGGATGCCCAGAGCCTTGGGGACTTGATGGAATAGCTCCACCAAGCCCCACACTCTGATTGAAGGTTCCTAGTCGAGGAACAGAGGCTGGATATGCCGGTCGAAAATGTTCTCCGTCACGTTCCGCGAGATGGAGGCCTCGCATTGCCGTAGCATTTTCAAGTAGCGGTCACCCATTTTTGCCGCCACCTTGAACCCCACGTGCAGCAACTGGCGGAAATGCAGGTTGAAACCGGGGTTGCTCTGTACGTGTCTTAGCGCACTGGTGTACTGGTCGGATGTCCACCCGTTCACCTCGGCGGGGGACGGGAGCTTTGTAGGATCGATGTCGATCACGGTTGCATAAGGCGCACAGAGCTCGTCGGCATGGGAGAATGCTTCGGCATAGACTTCCTTTGCCAGGGCCAAGCCTTCACCACCCGCCTCTGCCAAGCCAATCAGTTCTTCCAACCACGTGGTTCCGGCTGTCTTGATGTGCAGCCCGGCACCGGTACGGCGCAAGGCCTCGCGAATTGGCCCGTAGATGGAAAATTTGTCACTGCCGGAGTGGACGCTAAGCTTCAAGGTCTCGGGCAACCCGTATTTTTCAATTGCGAACGCGATGACCGCCAAATCATCGGAGAACTCAACTGTGAACTGCGGTACGTCGCCGACGTAGTCGACGCCCTTGTTGAACCGGCCGGTAAATTTCGGCGCGATTGTCTGGATCGGAATCTTTTCGTCCGCCACCAATACCAGGATCACCAGCAATTCCGGAGGGGTCTGCGGCAGGTCCGTCTCGTCCATCGATACTTCGGTGATGAAGTTGTCGGCACCCTTGGAGGCTTCGATGTGCCGGTAGATCTTTCCCGCTTCCTTCACGGCGACCATGTACTTCGAGGCGACCGCCGCCACCGACGCGGCGGTCGTCGTTATGGGTTCGGCGATTCCGGGGATGGAAAGGGTTCCAACCAGCTCGGGATGTGCCGCAACGAACGCGGTAACATCGGCAGCCGGAGCGGCTTGGCCGATGAAGTGGGCTACGTCGATAGTGAAAAAGTCGCTCGGGACGACAAACCGGTCCACCGTGTCCAGATTGATATGGTCGGCATCCACATGCCACGGCTTGGTCCAATTCATGTCGGACACGGCGTGGGCCGCAGCGGCGCGCACCAGCGCCGGAACGGAGCCCACGATGTTGTGCTCGCGGTTGGACTTGTTCCACACCGGAGTGATATCGATTCCGCGCTCCGCGGCCATCTCAAAGGCGCGCAACTGGGCTTTTGCCTGGTGGGCAAAGCGATCGCCGACGCCGAATGTGAACTTCTCTATTTTCAACATGGATGTTTCTTCTTGTTAAAGACTGACTTGAACTTTGACGTACGCGCCTGGATCGTCGCTCCACGCCTGTAGGATGGCACCGGCCTCCTCCAGGGGGACAACCTTGGAAATGATGGCGTCCACCGGGAATTTGCCACCACGCATGGCCTCGATCACCGTCCCGAACTCGTCCAAGGCGTTGCGGGATCCCATGATGTCGAGTTCCTTCATTACGAACAAACGGGTTTCATAGGCCACCGGTTCCTTGGCGTAACCGATGTAAACGACTCTCCCGGTGAAGGCAACCTCCTCCACGGCCATTCGGAAAGTAGCTGGTGCGCCCACGGCCTCGATGAATACATCGGGTCCGAGGCCGCCCGTCAACGCCTGCAGGGCACCGTGGACCTCCACCGACTTTGAATTCACCAGATCGGTTGCCCCGGCCTGCCGTGCGACCGCCAGCTTGCGGTCGTCCACATCAATGGCTATCACCCGTGCGCCCCTGTAGGCCGCCGCCGCGATGGCTCCCAATCCGACCACGCCGCAACCGATTACGGCCACGGTGTCCCCGGCAGTCACCCGGCCCCGGGCCGTTGCGTGGAATCCCACCGAGAGCGGTTCCACCAAGCTCAATTCGGGAATCGACAGGCCCTCCGCGACGTATAGTTTGCTCCAAGGCGCGGTGAAGTATTCCTTCATCGCACCTTCGCGCTGGACACCCAAGGTCTGGTTGAACTGGCAGGCATTCACCCGGCCCCGTTTGCAGGACGCGCACTTGCCGCAACTTGTGTAGGGAGAAAGTGTGACGTTCAGCCCCGGCACCAAGTGATCCGGCACCCCGGGCCCGGTTTCCGCGATGGTCGCGACGATTTCGTGTCCGGGAATTCGGGGGTAGCTGACGAGGGGATTCTTGCCCCGGAATGTGCTGAGGTCGGTGCCGCACATGCCGACAACTATGGTCCGGAGCAATACCTCGCCCTCGCCCGCAACGGGACGCTCCACTTCCGCGACGTGCGTAATGCCTGGGGCTTCGATCACAAAAGCGCGCATGGCTGGTCCTATTGGTTGACGCCGGAGCAGAGGAAGCCGCCATCCACGGCAATGCACTCGCCGGTGATGTAGCTGGCCGCGTCGGACGCCAGCAGCACTGCCGCGCCTACCAGTTCGTCGGTTTTGCCGAAACGGCCCATCGGGGTGCGCATCAACAATTCCTTGCCACGCGGAGTGCCATCGAGAAGCGCCGAGTTGAGGTCGGTCCGGAAGACGCCGGGCGCGATTGCATTGACGTTGATGCCGTGCCGGGACCATTCCACAGCCAAGCTGCGTGTCAGCGACAGAACTGCCGACTTCGACGCGGCGTAGGCCGCTACCTCGTACAGGGCCACGTAGGAGTTCAAGGACGCAATGTTGATCACCCGTCCACGACCACTGGCCAGCAGCAGTTCGTAGAAAGCTTGGCAGGCGCGCAGGGTGCCGGTCACGTTGGTGTCCATGATGCCGTTCCACTCGTCCTCGGAGATGTCCTTGGTGGGGGTACGTTTGATCCGGCCAGCCACGTTGAGGAGGATGTCCACGCGGCCGAATTTCTCACCAACCGCATCACGGAACGCGTCCACCGAGGCCCGGTCGGAGACGTCGCAGGCGCACTCCAGCGTCTCCCGGCCTTCACCTCGGATCAATCCGCACACTTCATGTACGTTAGCCTCGCGGCGACCGGTGGGGATCACGTCGGCTCCCGCCTGCGCCAGACCAATCGCCATGCTCTTGCCGATTCCAGAGGTTCCGCCGACGACCACCGCAACGCGACCGGTCAGATCGGTAAAGTTTCTTGCCATAACCCACCAAGTTAACAGACCGCAACAATTGGGGGAAGCGTTAACGATTCAGTTTTTCTGAACGTTTGGTTCAACAAACCGTTTGCTAGAGGCTTGCCAGCAGTTCCTCGGCCCAGATTGCACCGTTGGGGTCCTCTTCGTGCTTGAAGTACACGTAGGCGTCGCGGCCAGCGTCGAGTAGACCCTGCACCTGGTCCGAGATCCGGGCGCGCGCCTCCGGGTTGTAGTCGCCTTTGCGGAGCCGGAAATAGCCGAAGTCGGATGTGAAGACATGGGGAATGGCGAGCTTGTCGGATTCCGCGAAACAAAGGGCGATGTTGCGCTCGGCCAGCATCCCGTAGACCTCCTCTTTAAGCCAGGAAGCGTGGCGGAACTCAAACGCAAACCGGATATCCTTCGGCAGAAGGGGAAGATATGCCGCGAGGCGCGGGGTGTCGCAGGCGAACGTCGGCGGGAACTGGAACAGGATCGGGCCCAGCCGACGGGCCGCGCGGAGGGGCTCGAGTGCACGGAGGAAGACTTCGGTGAAGCCCTCGGAGTCCTTCATCCGGAGCATGTGCGTCAACTTTTGGTGCGCCTTGCAGGCGAACGCGAAACCGGGCGGCGTCTGGGCCAGCCATCCCTCCAGCGTGCTTGCCGATGGCAGCTGGCGGAAAGTGTAGTTGACCTCCACGGAATTCAGACGGGATGCGTAGTGCTCCAGGAAGCGCTTTGCGGGCAGGTCCTTGGGATAAAAGTCTGGTTTCCACGCGGGGTAGGAGAAGCCGGAAGTACCGGCAAACAGTTGCGCCATAGCTCGATTGGTATCATCGCAGATTGGTCGGTATTTTGACAGCACCTTGTGTCGAAACGCATTTGGCCTGTTAGCCGTCAACTACATACTTGGAATTCATGAGCAGCCTTTATCCCGTTTTCCGCCGCATCGCGCTTGGTTTAGCATTCGCCTCGTTTAGCGCATTTGGCCAGCAGTACATCGTTTCGACCGTGGCTGGATCGGGCGGTTCACCGGGATGGTCCGGGGACGGTGGTCCGGCGCTTTCGGCGCAGTTCACCAACCCGATCCGCATAGCGGTGGACAAAGCCGGTAGCCTGTACATCACCGATTTTTCAAATTTCTCGGTCCGCAAGGTCACGAAGAACGGCATCGTCAACACGATTGCGGGCAACGGCTCGCTCGGCTTCTCGGGTGACGGTACTGCTGTCGGTGCCCAGCTTTCCAACGTGCTGGATGTCGCAGTGGCCGCGGACGGCTCGGTTTACATTGCCGATTCTCTGAACAGCCGGATCCGCAAGATCGACGCCTCGGGGAAAATCTCAACGTTCGCGGGCAACGGCAGCCGCGGTTACGCGGGGGACGGGGGCCTCGCGAACGACGCATCCCTGTACTTCCCTGCCGGACTCGCATTCGACTCCAAGGGCGACCTCTACATTGCCGATTACGGCAACGCGACTGTGCGCAAGATCACGATGTCCACCGGTCGTATTTCGACAGTCGCCGGTGTCGGCTACTCGATTTTTGGTGCAGCCCCCGGTGACGGCGGTGTCGCCACAAAGGCCTTCCTGGAGCTACCGCATTCAGTCGCGGTGGATGGGGCGGGCAATGTGTTTATTGGCGATATCGGGACCAGCAGCATCCGCAAGGTGGGGACGGACGGCAAGATCAGCACGTACCTGACGAATTTCGTGGCCCAGAATTTTGCAATCGACGGGGCAGGGGTGATCTACTTCGCAGACTACCGCACCAACACAGTGCAAAAGGTTTTGCCGGGCGGTAACACACGGCTCTGGATCGGTGGAAACGGTACTTCCGGCTGGTCGGGTGATGGTGGACCCGCGACTGCCGCCCAGTTCAACCTGCCCTACGGTGTTGCCGTGGACGCCGCTGGAAACGTGTTTGTAGCCGATGCGGCCAACGCGGTAATCCGCCAGCTTTCGCCGGTCGGCTTCTCCATCGGCGCGATTGCCAACTCGGCAACTCTGCAAGGCTTTGCGCCTCCGGTTTCCGGATCGGGTGACTCAACCTATCCGGTGGCTCCCGGCGAACTGATTGTCATTTTCGGAGCGGGCTTGGGCCCGGTTGACATGGTTACGGCTCCGTCCGGTGCCACTTTGCCGACCACGCTTGGTGGTACGACGGTCACGATCAATGGGAAGGCGGCACCGATTCTGTATTCCTCGGCGACCATGGTATCCGCCGTTGTCCCGTTCAGCGTGGACGGCCTGTTCTCCACGAAAGTGTCGGTTCAATATCAGGGCAAGACTTCGAATGTGACCACCGTTCCTGTGTATGCGAGTGCGCCGGGCCTGTTTACGGCCGATGGCTCCGGGGCGGGGCAGGCGACAGCCCTGAATTCGGACGGTACCCGGAACAGCGTATCGAATCCGGCTCTTGTCGGCAGCATTGTTACTTTCTACATTACCGGCGCGGGGCAGACAAATGCAGCCGGCGTGGATGGTGCGATATACCCCAGCGGCAACAGCCAGCCGGCACCGGTCCAGCCTCTGAGCGTGACCATTGGCGGCCTGCCTGCGGTCGTAAATTTTGTTTCCGGCGCACCAGGCATGGTCTCCGGCACCACCCGCATTGTGACGGAAATTCCGACCGGTTTTGCCCCCGGTTCGGCGATTCCGGTACTGGTGACGGTTGGTGGTACAAGCAGCCAAGTAGCGACCATCGCGGTTTCCAACTAGCACCTAGCAACCTATGCAAAAAGGGCTCCCTGCCACCTAGGTGGCAGG
>CAITMP010000138.1 GCA_903893525.1 uncultured Acidobacteriia bacterium
CACCTTTGCTGGAGTTGTAGGTCGCGAAGTTGTGCTGCGCCAGCACACCACTCGTGGATGCCACGTTCACAATCGAGCCGCCGCCACGTGCCTTGATGTGGGGAATCGCATACTTGGCCACCATTGCGGTCCCGATCACATTGATCCCGAGAACCCGATGCCAGTTTTCCATGCTGGCGTCCTCCACCGAAAAGGTAGTGAAGTCCGCTGCATTGTTGACGAGGATATTGAGGCCGCCGAAACTATCCACGGCAGTTTCGCTGATCCGCCGGGCCTCCTCCTCCTTTGAAATATCGCTGCAGACGGCCACAGCCTCACCGCCCGCGGCCCGGATCATGCCCACAGTGGCGTCCAACTCGGACCCGTTGATGTCGGCGACTACCAGCCGCGCACCTTCTTCGGCAAAGCGCAGGGCACAAGCCCTACCGATGCCCGACGCGGCACCCGTGACAATGGCTACTTGGTTGTGTAAACGCATAAGGAAAACAGAAGGGGCGAAACCTCCATCATATAGAGGAAGGTTTCGCCCCGCGTACGGACGACGGTTGATGGCTAAACCTTGGAAATCGGGCCAGGACCCATTTCGCGGCTGGTGATGACGCGGTCGATGATGCCGTACTCGACGGCCTGCTCCGAACTCATGATGTAGTCGCGGTCCACGTCACGGGAAACGCGTTCCATCGACTGGCCGCTGGCATCGGCGAGGATCTTGTTCAACATCTCGCGCATCCGCAGGATTTCGCGGGCGTAGATGTCGATGTCGGCAGCCTGTCCGGCCAAACCCTGCATGGAGGGCTGGTGAATCATGATCCGGGAATTCGGTAGGCTGAAGCGCTTGCCCTTGGTGCCTGCAGCCAACAGGACCGCGCCCATCGAGGCCGCTTGTCCAACGCAAATCGTAACGATGTCCGGACGGACGAATGCCATCGTGTCCAAAATCGCCAAACCGGCGGTGATCGAGCCACCGGGCGAATTGATGTAGATCGAAATGTCGCGCTCCGGGTCCTCGGCTTCGAGGAAGAGCAACTGCGCGATCACCAGGTTGGCAACCGTGTCGTCGATCGGAGTGCCAAGGAAGATGATGTTCTCTTTCAGCAGACGCGAGTAGATGTCGTAGGCACGCTCACCCCTCGAAGTCTGTTCCACCACCATGGGAACTAGCAAAGAAGTTACCAATCCTTTCGTATACGGAAAAGCTGCTTTTGAAACGTCCGTTATTGAAGTGATGTGGGAATGGGCCGCCAAGATTCCAGCCGCGCACTCCAACCCCACCCACGTCCAAAATCCCATCATACGCCTATCGCAGGCGATAAACTGTGCAATGACCCGAAACGCAGCACAAAGATGGGCGGCGGTGGCAGTTTTCGCACTGGCCTCCACGTGGAATTATCTGGATCGGTCTGTGTTGTCCGCAGCCGGGCCGGCTGTGCGCGCCGAGTTCCACCTCTCGAACGAGGGATTTGGGTGGTTGGTTTCCGCGTTTTCCTTCGCCTACGCCTTGGCGGCTCCGGTGACCGGTTGGATGCTGGACCGGCTCGGTCTTGAAACGGGCATCGTGTGGGCGGTCGGCTTGTGGTCTCTGGCGGCCGCGGCGTGCGGCTGGACGCGGAGTGTCTTCCAGTTGGGGTTAGCCCGCGCGGTGCTGGGAGCTTTTGAATCGACCGGTGTTTCAGCCGCCGGGAAACTGAACTCGATCTACTTGGAACCGGAGAACCGGGCCCTTGGTGCCGCCATGACCCAAGTCGGGATCGGCATTGGAATGGTGTTGGCACCGTTGCTGGTCCGGACGCTGCCGGGTTGGCGGACGCCTTTCTTCGTCTGCGCGGCCGCTGGCCTGGTCTGGATTCCCATATGGATCCTGGTGCGCAGGGCAGTCCCGCCCTACCAGGTCGTGCCGGCGAGGCCGAGGGGCGCGGTTCTGGCTCTGCCGCATGGAAGGCAGTTGGTCCGCTTGGCCGCGGCGAATATCCTCTGGATGGTCGGGTACACGTTCTGGTCCAACTGGACTACGCTTTACCTGGCGCAGACCTACCACCTGACCGCCGGGCAGGCCAATGGCTGGGCGTGGATTCCGCCGGCGGCATCCGTTCTGGGAGGTTTTGCCGGGGGGGCCATTTCGCGCGCAGCTATCGGGCGTGGCCTGCCTCCGGTGCAGGCCCGCGTATTCGCGATGCTGGTGAGCGCAGTGGGCTGCCTAGTCACGCTTTTGGCTCCGCTCTGTCCCACTCCCCTGTTGGCGACGACCGTGGCGGCCATGAGCTACTTTTTTACCCTCGCCGGCAGCGTCAACTTGTATACGATTCCGGTGGACATCTGGGGTGGGCAGCGTGCCGGCACCGCGATCTCGGCGCTCGTCTTTGCGTATGGCCTGCTCCAAACCGTGATCTCTCCCTTGATCGGCCGGATGGTGGACAGCTTCGGCTATGGGCCTGTTTGCTGGATGGTGGCCTTTCCGCCAATTGTGGCTTGGCTGCTTCTGCGGGGGTTGCCGCGAAATCGGGATGAATCCGGCGTCGGTGTGTGATAAATTCAAACCCATGCGGTCTCCCCGAACGACAACCAGCGAAACAACACGCAGATCCTTTGTGGCCGGTGTGGCCGGCCTTGCGGCCCCGGCAATTCTCGGCGCCAAAAAGTCCGGTGCCACCCGACCTGTCATTGGTACCGGCGCCCACCAGTTCGAGGTGATCCACGATTGGGGCGAACTGCCCGCTGACATCGCCTACGGGAACACCCACGGCGTCTGCGAGGACTCCCAGGGTCACATTTATGTCCACCACACGGTGAACAAGGCGAGCACCAGCCACAACGCCATGGTTGTTTTCGACGCCAAGGGCAAGTTCGTCACCAGCTGGGGTCAGGACTTCATGGGTGGTGCGCACGGCCTCCACATCCACAAGGAGGGCTCCACCGAATACCTGTACCTCTGCGACACCAAGCGCGCAGTGGTGGTGAAGGCCACGCTGAAGGGCGAAGTCGTATGGACCATCGGCTATCCCGAGGAATCGACCCCCTACAAGCCCGGTGCCGACGGCAAAAAGATCAAGTACAGCCCGACCAACCTCGCGATCGCACCGAACGGCGACATCTATGTTGGCGACGGTTACGGCTCCAGCTACATCAACCAGTACGACAGCAAGGGTAAGTACATCCGCACCTTCGGCGGTCCCGGCAAGGCCGAGGGCCAGCTCTCGACCCCGCACGGAATCATCGTCGATACGCGTGGCAAGAGCCCGGTCCTCGTCGTGGCCGACCGCGGCAACGCCCGTATCCAGCGCTTCACCTTGGACGGAAAGCACATCGATTTCATCAGCGGCACCAATCAACCCTGCCACTTCGGCTTCTCCAAGAAGGGCGATCTCACGGTTATTCCCGATTTGGGAGCCCGTGTGACCTTGCTCGACAAGGACAACAAGGTAGTGGAGCACTTGGGCGACGATTCCGCCAGCGAGTGGCGCAAGACCCGCACCATGGCCCGCGACAAGTTCACCCCCGGCAAGTTCGTGGCCCCGCACGGCGCGTGCTTCGACCACAGCGGAAATATTTTTGTTGTGGAATGGGTGGAAGTTGGCCGCGTCACAAAACTCCGCAAGGTTTGATTCCAACCCAAGCCCGGTAATTCTACTGGGCTTGGGCTTCACCACATCGAGGCTCGCTTGGCGGCTGCTGCGCAAGGGCGGCATGGACGTCCACGCTGCGGTGCGCAATCCGGGCAGATTTGCGGACTTGGAAGGCGCGGGTGTGCACTTGGGTGGTTTCGATCCGACCGGCTATCCGCAGGGCTCGGTGCTGGTGCACACGGTGCCGCCGGTGGCCGAGCCGGATGCCTCCATTCTTCGGGCGTTCATGGCCGGGGTGCGGCCGCGCCGACTCCTGTACATTTCCTCGACCGGCGTCTATGGCGGGCAGCGGGAAGTTTCTGAGTCGACTTCTGTCGCGCCATCCGAAGAGAAGGGCTTCCGTCGTGTGGAAGAGGAGGCGTGGGTCGCAGCAGGTCCGTGGTCCCACTTGATTTTGCGGGCTGCTGCGATTTACGGGCCCGGTCGCGGTGTCCACGTGAGATTGAGGGAAGGGAAGTTGCCGAGGGGCGGCGGTAGTGAAGTCGTCAGCCGCATCCATGCGGACGATTTGGCCGCTCTGCTGGAGGCTGGGCTATTTGCCGATCTGCAGGGTGCGTTTCCGGCTGCCGACGAGAGACCTTCCTCGAGCGAGGAAATTGTGGAATGGTGCTCACACTACATGGGTTTGGGGGCAATTCCGGGCGAGAAGACTTTCCCGGTATCCGGGCGGCGCGTGGATGCTCGGAAGGTGTTTGAGCTATTGGGGATCGCTCCGGTCTATCCCAGCTACCAAACAGGAATTCCGGCCAGCCTCCGTGAAGAGGGATGGCCGGAAGCGTAGGAGCTTGATTCGCGTTAGTTGGCGGACGATTGGGCTGGCGCGAGGATCAGGGCTTGGGATCCCAGCTTGTCGAAGGCGTTCACCAATCCCGAGCAGTCCACCGCACCGAAGCCGAGACTGTAAAGGCCCAAACTTAGTTCGATCCGGCAGAGCGCATAGGCAAATGAGAACTGGTGCTTCAACAACGCGGTGGCCAAGTCAGGGCGATCCACGTTTGAGTTGGCCATCGTGAAGCGGATGGCGCACAGCAATCGGCTGTAGTCCTTGCCAATGCAGCGGAGATAGCCGCGGAAGATGGCGATCCGCTCCGTCCGCAGTTTCGAGACCAGCTCGGGACTTCCAGCGAGCAAGGCGAGATCGTCCGATGACAGCAAGCGGAGCATGGGGCGGTATCTGTCCACATTCGCGGCTGGCAGCACAGCGGCTTCCTGTGGAATCTCCGACGAGCCTAGCGTCCGGAGCCGGGATAGGAAGTGGATTGCCAGCACAACGGCGGGCAAGGTCATGAGGATCACGGTAAACAGCAAAAGCATTGAGATGTTCTCTCCTGATAATTGTCCTGATAATAGCTGATCTCACGCAGCATTGCAAGCGTTAAGGCACTGGTATTTTTCGGCAATTACGTTTGCGTTTACCTTCGTCCGGCACGGGACAGCAGCTTGTCGAAGGATTCCAGCTGTTGGATCAGGGCGGCCTCGTCCGGATTGGTGAAGTCAATGGGTGTCGTTGCCGTTGACGGCGCGGACTGCTCGACACGCAGCAATAGTGCCCACCCGATCAGACACGCGGTTTCAAGGACCAATTGGGCGGTATCGACACTTGGCGAATACAGTTTCGGTGCCAAGGTCCGGAACAGTTGCTGGACCGACTGGGAGAGGAAGATCGCACTAAAAAATCCGCACGATACGTATTTGTTGTGATGCAGCTTCAGCGGGTAGTGGGAGAGGAACAGCAGTAGTGAGACGATCACTACTGCCAAACTGAAAAGCACGGATCTCTCCACAATGAAAAAGTAGTAGAGTCCTCGTTTTGCCGACACACCGCGCCAGAACGCCGCTGTAACCAGAAGCGAAACTGCGATCGAAACGGAAACCGCTCCGAACAGCGTCCACCTGCAGGCCGTACGAATGCCCGGATAGGCCACCATCGACAGGGAGATCATTTCCCGGACAGCACCAACACTGACCGCCCAGAAAACTGGCATGGCAACGATATAGATCCAGAAGTACTGGACCGAGGCTGGCGGGAATGCGTTCAGCAGGAAGGAGCTCAACGCGACATCCACCAAAAAAAGCAAAAGGCCGGGTTGACGACGACGGAGGCCAAGCAAAACCAGCCTGGAAGCGGCAAAAGCCGCCGCAGCCCCTTGCAGATACTGCGCCTCAATCTCGAACGTCATGTTGCGTAGGCCATCCGTTTTCGCCGCGCCAATGGAGTCCCGATTATAGCAGGATTTTGGCGCGCGTACTGGGACGGCTCGATACGATGCAACTCCAGCGAAGTCCTAGGGATGCACCGCGAGATGCAGGCGAATTATGGCCCGGGCGGTTAGCGGACGAAGGGGCAGTTGTCGCCGCACTGTGGTCCGACGAAACCGTTGGCGGCGCCGCTCAGGGCGAGGGCGGAAACGGTGAGAACGGCGATGGTGATGAACTTGCGCATGGGTATAGGCTCCTGTGTGTCGATATGGATACGGATCTTTGGGGTTAGCGGATGAAGGGGCAGTTGTCGCCGCACTGTGGTCCGACGAAACCGTTGGCGGCGCCGCTCAAGGCGAGGGCGGAAACGGCGAGAACGGCGATGGTGATGAATTTGCGCATGGGTATGGGCTCCTGTGTGTCGATATGGATACGGATCTTGGGGGTTAGCGGACGAAGGGGCAGTTGTCGCCGCACTGAGGTCCGACGAAACCGTTCGCTGCACCACTGAGGGCGAGGGCGGAAACGGTGAGAACGGCGATGGTGATGAATTTGCGCATGGGTATGGGCTCCTGTGTGTCGGTATGGATACGGATCTTGGGGGTTAGCGGACGAAGGGGCAGTTGTCGCCGCACTGTGGTCCGACGAAACCGTTCGCTGCACCGCTCAGGGCGAGGGCGGAAACGGTGAGAACGGCGATGGTGATGAGCTTACGCATTGATAAAATCTCCTTGGGTACGGTTTGGGTACATTTGAAGTCTAAGCAAGGTCGCGCCACAATAGTGTTCGCGGAAGAAGAAGTCTCGAATATGGAACGGAGACAATGGAAATTTCGCGTGGACGGGCTAGGAAAACCACTGTGGTGGTAGCCCTCTTCGGAGGTGACGGTTGAGCCGGGCCCGCGCGGGGCTGGTTGAAGAGTCATGGTCCCGGACCCTTGCCCGCATTCCGACCTCGTTGGGCCGCTTGGCGTACTTGGCCTCGCTGCGGAATCCGAATACGGGCAACTACGTCCATTTTGGCCTTGCCCAGCGGGCAGGAGCGGCTGAAGTGGACCGGATAGCGCGTCAAAGCCACTCGTCGGAGTTCCGGCAGTGGTTGGGACTGGGTCTGCGGAGTCAAAAAGACGATCTGGAATCGTATATCGGCGAGCAGGATGGGGAGAAGTCCCGGATTGTGGCTGCCTGGTCCTCCATCCAGCCATTTTCGGCGTGGATCCCGGCCGAAACCCGTGACGTGGAGCGGAAACTGTTCGAATCCGACCTTGCCGTGGTCCTCGAACTGGTTAGGCGCGAGTGTGGCGTCGCGCCTCGGGATCCAGACTCATAGCCACTCCTACCACTTGGCCAACCACGTCAATGTCGTCCACAGGGAAGTGCAGCACAGGTTCTTCCGAGGATGGATCGGGAATCAGGCTGATGATGCCGTTTACGATGCTGCACCAACGGCAATAGAAGCCATCCCGGTGCTCGATGAAGTAGATGGGGCGTTCCGCTTGGTTCCGCCAGCCATTGAGTTGGATTTTGCGCTTGGTGTCGTCGATCACGAGAAGCGAGCCAGCCGGGATGGCGGGATTCATGCCCCAATCCTCGGTTCCGACAAAACCGTACCGGTACCGTTTCAAGTCCAGGCCCGCCACCAGCGCCAGCGGAAGCTTGCCCCAGCGCTGGACCACCTCGCTGACGAAAAATGTGCGGCGAAGGTCGATGCCGGGGTCCATGCTGATCGGCAGCATGACTTCCGCGCCTTCGGGATTGAAGTTGACCGAGTGGGTCTTTTCGATGTCGATGACGCCTGCGTCGGACGCCATGGAGTCGACCGGGATGCCGAACCAGCTCAGGACCTCAATGAGGTCCAGTCGGTAAATGCAGCAAAGCGAGTAAAGTCTATAGATGGAAGGGAGTGTTCCGTGGGATTCGATATCGGAGAGTCGGCTGATCAGGACCGCAAAGTCGGGATTGCTGTGGCGTTCCGCGATTTGCTGGCTGGCTTGTTCCACGTCGCGGAAACGGAGGTTGAGCCTCTCCCTGACCTTTCTGAGTCTTTGTCCGGCGTCGTCCATGCTATGATCCTGTCTCGGGACGTGGATCGCCGGAGCGCCAGCCACGTTGTCGCCTTCTCTATGACGGGATTATACCGTTTTGTCTGTTCTCGGTTCAACAAATCCGCGATTCATTGTTCTGAATTCAGAACAAAACTGCACCCGGAGGCCTGCCTGTGAGGGTCATAATCGGCGTTACGGGGGCCAGTGGAGCCATCTACCCCCTTCGGTTGTTAAAAAGGCTCTGGAATAGGCCGGGCGTCGAGGTTCACCTCGTCCTCAGCCGGGCAGGGGAGAAGACCTTGTTCCTTGAGACGGGCAAATTGGCGGCCGAGCTCAAGGCGATGGCCCATTACTCGTGGCCACTGGAGGATATTGGTGCCCCGATTGCCAGCGGATCCTTTGGCACGGACGGCATGGTGGTCGCGCCGTGCTCCATACACACAATGTCGGCGATTGCCTGCGGGATCAGTTCCAACCTGATTGTGCGCGCTGCCGACGTGGTCCTCAAGGAGCGGCGGCGGCTAATCCTGATGGTTCGGGAAACCCCCTTCCATCTGGGCCACCTCCGGACCATGACAGCGCTGGCCGAGATGGGGGCGATCATCGCCCCGCCCATTCCCGGCTTTTACAACCAGCCCTCCTCTATTGAGGATTTGGTGGACTCCAGTATCGACAGGGTACTGGATCTGCTGGACTTACCGGACGACAGAATCAAGCGCTGGCAGGGCCCCGCAGCCGCAAGGGCCGCATTTGGGGAGCCGCGCGTGGCGGCCCAACCCGAGGGCAGCGAAGGAGCAGAAGAATGACCACCGGTGCATCGAGCCCCATTCAAGTAGCGTTCCAAGGTGAACTGGGGGCCTTCTCCCAAGTCGCAACCCGGCAACTGGCCGGCGACGAGGCCGTCCCGTTTCCCCTGCCGACGTTCCAGCAGGTTTTTGAGGCCGTGGCAAACGGAACCTGCGCTGCTGCCGCGATCCCGATAGAGAACACCTTACATGGATCGATCCATGAGAACTACGACCACCTGCTGAAATTCGACCTCGGCATCCGTGCGGAGACCTTCGTTCGGATTGTCCACAATTTGATCGCACCGCCCGGTGTTCACTTCGCCGATCTGAAGCGCGTTTATTCGCATCCGGTTGCCCTTGCACAGTGTTTGAACTTCTTTGACGAGAACCCGTCCATCAAGAGGATCCCCCATTACGATACGGCCGGGAGTGTGAAAATGATCATGGAAGAGGGTCTGAAGGACGCCGGGGCTATCGCATCGGCCGCCGCCGCTCCAATCTACGGCGGTAAAATCCTGAAGAAATCCATTGAGGACGACCGCCAGAATTTCACCCGATTTTTCCTTCTCCGTCCAAATAGCGCTCCTCCCGAGCCCCCCGCCACCGGCCACGTCAAATACAAGACGACCATTGTCTTTACCGTGAAAAATGTACCCGGTGCCCTGTTCCGTTGTTTGAGTGCCTTGGCGCTGCGGGACTTGGACATGACCAAGATCGAATCGCGCCCGTTGCGCGGGAAACCATGGGAGTACCTGTTCTACCTGGACTTCATGGGTACCCCGGACGAGCCTGCCACAAGGAATGCGTTGGGCCATCTGCGCGAAATGGCGGACATGCTGCGAGTTCTTGGAACATACCCGGCGGCAAAATAGCTGGCCGTTCCGTCATACTGGAGTAATGGACACAACGGACAACGCCCCGGTGGACGCTGCCCCTGCGGGGATCGACACGGAAGCCTCCGAACCCGCGCTTGAATTGGAAATTTCCGATTCGCCTGCGGCACCCGACGCCGAACCCCCTGCTGTTGAAGACCCAGCCATTTCCGTTCCGGCGGAACTGGAAGAGCTCCCCATCCTAGCGGTTCGCGACACCGTGCTTTTTCCGAACGCGCTCCTTCCACTGAGCGTTGGCAGGCCGGCGTCCGTGGCTCTGGTCGATTCCCTTGGTGAAAACAGACTCATCGGTGTTGTGTCGCAGATTGATCCGCGCGTCGACAATCCTGAAAACGCCGAACTGCACCACACAGGCACCGTCGCCATCGTCCACAAGGTCGTCAAGATGCGCGAGGGCCAGTTGCTTTTCTGCGAAGGCGTGGCACGCATGCGGACCATCGAGTACACCGCGTCCGAACCATTCCCACGAGCCCGCATCGAACGTTTTGCCGAAGTGGAGCCCGAAATTACGCCGGAACTGACGGCCTTGCGGCAGAACGTGTTGGGCGAGTTTACCCAGTTGATTGCCGCGAGTCCGAATATCTCCGACGAGGTTTCCACTGCGGCTGGGACCATCCCCGAGATCGGTCGCCTTGCCGACTTCATTGCCGGCACACTCCCGAACCTCGGCCATGCCGAGCGGCAATCGGTTCTGGAGCAGAACGAGCCGGTCAAGCGGCTGGATTACATCAACCGCCAGCTGGCCCGCGAAGTGGAGTTGTTGGAACTGCGGCAGAAAATCCAATCGCAGGTGGAGGGGCAGCTTTCCCGCAGCCAGCGCGAATTCTACTTGCGGGAGCAGCTGAAAGCCATCCAAAAAGAATTGGGCGAGGGCGAGGACCGCGAGCAGGAGACCGAGGAATTCCGCGGCAAGATCGAAAAATCGGGAATGCCTGACGAGGTGAAGGAGGAGGCGCTCAAGGAGCTCACTCGCTTTTCCCGCATCACTCCGATGTCGCCGGAGCACAACGTAGCCCGTACTTGGCTCGAATGGATGGTGTCGCTACCCTGGGGGCTCTCCTCGGGTGAGGCTGTGGATGTCCGCAAGGCTGCGGAAATCCTCGACGAAGACCATTACGATCTTGAGAAGGTAAAGAACCGCATCCTCGACTTCCTGGCCGTGATGCAGTTGAAGCCCAAGCTGAAGGGGCCGATCCTGTGTTTCGTGGGTCCTCCCGGCGTGGGCAAGACATCTTTGGGGCGCTCCATCGCCCGTGCCCTCGGCCGCAAGTTCCAGCGAATATCCATGGGCGGCATGCATGACGAGGCCGAGATCCGGGGCCATCGGCGCACCTACATCGGGGCGCTGCCGGGGCAGATCATCCAATCCCTGCGCCGATCCGGTGCCAATGATCCCGTGATTATCTTGGATGAAGTGGACAAGTTGGGGCGCGATTTCCGCGGGGACCCTGCCGCCGCGCTGCTGGAGGTCTTGGACCCCGAACAAAACGCCAGCTTCCGGGACAATTACCTTGACCAGCCCTTCGACCTGTCGCGCGTCCTATTCATCACCACCGCCAACGTCCTGGACACTGTACCGGACGCATTGCGCGACCGTATGGAAATCATCCACCTGCAGGGCTATACCGAGCAGGAGAAGGTCATCATTGCCTTCCGGTATCTGATTCCCAAGCAAAAGACGGAAAATGCCTTGGATGACGACCGTCCGTTGGTCTTCGAGGACGCGGCGGTCCGGTTCCTTGTCCGCCGCTATACACGGGAGGCCGGCGTCCGCAATCTGGAGCGGGAGATCGGGACTGTGTGCCGGAAAGTCGCGCGCATTTACGCGGAGCGGCAACACGAGCAGAGCCGGGAACCGGTCACTGTGGTTACTGCTGCACTTGTGGAGGAATTTCTGGGTGCGCCCCGCTTCCGCCCCGATACCGAAGTCGCGGAACGGACGCGCCGACCCGGAGTGGCGGTTGGCTTGGCGTGGACGGCATCTGGTGGAGACGTTCTCTTTATTGAAGCCGGGAAGATGCCGGGCGCGAAGGGACTGATCATGACCGGGCAGCTGGGGTCGGTCATGCAGGAATCTGTCCAGGCGGCGCTCACGTGGGTGCGGTCGCATGCGGAGAAATTGGGAATCGATCCCAAGGTCTTCAAGGAAAACGACATCCACGTCCACGTTCCCGCTGGTGCCATTCCGAAGGACGGCCCGTCCGCTGGCGTCACTATGGCGACGGCACTTCTCTCGCTTTTGACCGACCGCTGTGTGAAGGAAAATTTGGCAATGACGGGTGAGATCACCCTGACCGGCCAAGTCCTCCCGGTGGGAGGCATCAAGGAAAAGGTTCTGGCCGCCAAGCGGGGTGGCGTCACCACGGTGATCCTGCCCGCCGACAACGAAGTCAATGTGAAAGAGGATTTGAAGGCCGAGCAGTTGGGCGGCATGCAGGTCCACTATGTTTCCAGCATGGACGAGGTTGCACGTCTGGCGTTCCAAACACCCGTCCAGTAACGCGTTCGTCGGCCCACTCAAATGCCGGAACTTAGGATTTTTCTGTTGGGCCGATTCCGCGCCGAAGTTGATGGCGTCCCGGTGGACGAATCCAAGTGGGGACGCAAGAAAGCCAAGGTCGTGGTGAAGTTGCTGGCCTTGTCGCCCGGCCTGAGCCTCCACCGCGAGCAACTGGCGGAGATCCTCTGGCCGGAGATGCCGGCGACGCAGCGCTGAATAATCTCCATAAGGTGATCCACGCGGCTCGGAGGGCATTCGAACCGACACTACCCGTTGGTGGGTCGCGCTTTATGTTGCAGATGGGTCGCGCATGTGGGCGCGTCGCTATCCTGCCCCTGCTTCGAACATTGCGCCGCTGAGCCCCTCCTGACATCGGAGCTGGAGGCCGCGGTGAAGTCAAATCTGGCTCCTGCAATTGCGGGGAATGATGGATACGGCCCAAACGGCCGCCCCTCGCTCCCGGCCGATGGCGGCATAACGTGCTACGGTTCGACACGTCCTTTGAGTCGGTTCAGCCAGACTACCAATAGCAACACTGCAATTCCCATTGTGACAATGGACGCGGGCTCAGGGGCCACCACCGCGTAGCCGGGGGCATTCTGCACAGACAAAACTTGGATGCCTTGGATTTCATGGTTGTTGGTCGAGCCACCAGTCGAGCCCGTGAAACCAAACTTGATGCTTGCCGGAATCTTTGACGGATCATTGCCGTAGTACTGGAGCACCTGCGTGTATGCATCATATTGCGCAACCAAGGTTTTCACACCAGTGCCCACCGTCAGATACACGGCGATGGGCAAATGCCCGCCGGGAATTTGGCTGGTGTCGGCAATGATTTCGGCAGTCCGCTGCGCGGCGTCTCCGCTGGGTCGGGTTGACACTTGCCCTCCCGTGACAAGGTCCACCTTTGGCAGCGCGCCTGTCGACGTCAGAAAAGCATAGTTCGTCGCACCAGTTGACGACGTGGCATTTGAGGTTCCATCACCCGGGCCGCGGATTGTGATTGTGTCGGGGACGAATCCTATTCCCCCCTGACGTCCCTCGGTCGGATTCGCATAGTTTCCAAACTCGTCGAACCCAATTCCGAGAATGCCACCCGGCAGGCCCTTGACTCCGCTCCGCTGCGAATAGCCCAACGAACCTCCATACCCGCCGGCGGTCGTCGGAGTGGTGGAGCCATCGAAAAGTACGAACCCGATTCCATCGGCACCAGTCCCGCCCCACGTGGAATAGTGGAAAGTGACGTCGATTCCATATCCGAACGGAACTGCGGTTCCGTTGAATGCAAATCCAGCCTCGTTGCCAACGGCCGAGGTGAGACGGAGCCATCCCGAGCCGGGTGTGTCGATCCCCGCCTTCGCAGTTAACTGGGCCGAGCCCAGGAGGGTCCAGTCTTGGGCCGTTGTCCCTCTGAAAGTCTCCTCCAGCAGAATGCTTGCGGCCTGTGTCCGCACCGGTATTAGTGAGAGCAGGAATACTAGGAACAGATGTCCTGCACGCGGATGTAGTCTCGTTGTGGTCATTGGCTGCCGCAAGGAGAAATGCATGTGCAGCTCCAAACGGATAAGCCATTGATATCAATCCTTTAGCAAGATGGTTCGGGGACTGGTGTTCCAGAACGGAATGCAGCTTCGGGACTCGGTGTGCCGAAATGGGAATCCATCCATCCCTATTTGTCCCGCCCGCCACGGATCGAAGGCGGTGGGGCGGGCGGCTTCCACGCAGACAATGCGGCCACAGCAGACCCAGCGGCGATGCAAGCGACTGCGAACCATCGCAGCCAGCCTTCCGCCATCACCACAAATACGATCGCCAGAACGGCCCGGAAGCCAATCCCCCAAGTGACGAACGCCGGCAGCTTCCGCCTACGGTTTTCCAACGGGCTTCAAGTCCGCGGCTGTCTTCTTCTTGCCAAATTCAAATCGCCGCCCGACGATGAACTTGAGGATGAGGTGGTCTGTGGAAGACGTCATTCCAATGCCGATACCTGCGTTGAATTCCCATTTCGGATCCAAATCCAAGTCGATGGCGGCCATGACCTGCTGCTGCTGGTCGCGGATCGGATCGAAGCTGGTGAGGGCTCCCACGGATCCGTAGTATTCGATGCCGGCGTTTACCTTCTTCGAGAATTCATATCCATATTTGAAGTTGGGGGAAAACACCATGCCGGATGCAATTCCCGGCCCATGGAACGACCGGTCCAACGTCGGATTGAAGGCAAAATAGGACTTCCCGATGGTCTTATCGATAATCGGGCGGAGCTCCAAGCTCCAAGTGTCCTCCGAATACTTGGCCCGCTGGTAGCCGACTTCCGCCGATAGGCTCAATCCAACCGGAAGCTTCCATTCCTTTGGAACGGCAACGCGCGGTCGTATGTGGCTGCCGACCCACCCGTAGCCGCCCTGAATCGGGTTGTAGCTGGTGAAAACGTAGAATCCGGTCTCGAACCAGTCCGTAATCCCATGGGTGATCTCCAAGGTCTCATGCAGGGCATGGTTGGTGGGGACCATCCCGTTCTCCACCTTCTTGGTCCCGCTGATGGTGAAGTTGGTGTGCAATTCCACCATCGTCTTGCCCTTGTCCATCGTCTCCGACCCGTAAACTTGGATTTCATAGTTTTCCTGGGCGGACAGGCGGCACACCGTAGCCGCCGAACTCAGCAGAACAAGCGCAAAGGATCGAAGTCTCATGAATCTATAAGGATAATCGACTGGTCTCCACCCAACGCTATTTGTCCGAGTCGAACTTGATGCTGGTGTCCGCTCCGAACTTCCTATAGTTCCGGAATTCGATCACGTTGCGCGAGCAGTCGCTCGTGTTGCGAATGCAGCTGAGCGTTTCCGAGTGCGCTGGCAGCAGGAATTTCGAGTCGCCGATCATCACGTAGTCATAATCCAGCGCGGTTTCCACTTGGTCAAGCGCAAAGCCTTTCGGCATGTTCTGGGCCGACATTTCAATCCGCAGGACCCGGAAATTTTCCTTGTCGATCCAAATCGTGCCGCTGTAGCCCGGCTTGTAGGACTCGGACGACGCGTGGATGTCCCAATTGGAGTTCCGCTTTTCCACCGTGAAATCGTACTTGAACGCCTGCCGGTTCACGATGGACGTGGAACGCTTGTTGTGGAAATCGGCATCGGTTGCAGGCGACAGAAGATTCAATTGGATAGTCTGGAACTCGCCGGTTGACCAGGAGCCGGAGTTCTCGATGGAATCCTTGGGCGGCTTCCCGTTGACCAGCAAATTCTTGTACGATTCCTTTCCGCCCTCGCTGACAACATCGGCCGTCACGATGTCGTTGGCCTGCCATGACGTCTTGTTGCCACGGGTCGTCTCTGTCTGGTACCGGGTCGTGTACTGCTTCACCACATAGTTCGGCAGCGATTCCGTGAACGTCCAAGCAGCTTCACGGGCGCTGCGGATGACCGGATCGCCCATTCCGGGCCCTTGGGTGCCGGCGGCACGCGCGCCGAACGCGGGCTCGTCGTCCTCGCGGATCGTCTGGCTCTGGCCTGCGGGAGCCACGATGATCGGTGCCGGCAACTTGGTGACGCCATTTGATTCCTCCGCTTTGATGCTCGGCCGCGCACTGGGGGCTGGCGGGGCATTGGCCGGGGGCGTGTTCACTGCTACGGTATCGCTGTCCTTCGACGCTGCTGGGCGTCCGCGGCGAAGCACCGGTGGACCGGGGTCCTCGGTATCGCGCGCAACGGGCGCGATCGGTCCGTCGGAAGTCGAATTGACCGCTCGACGCCGGGAAACCGTGACGCCAGTATCCTCGTCGGGCGTAGTGATTTGCGCGCGCGGACTATCCGTCGATGCAGAGCGGGAGGTCTGAGTAGCGGGCGCGTCGGAATTGCGCCGCATCACTGGACGGTCTGGGTCGTCAGAAGCTTTCGGAGCAGCCTGCTCCGGAGCGGAATCGGTGGATTCGGCGCGGGTTCGGCGCAGCACCGGGCGATCAGGGTCATCCGAAGACGACGAA
>CAITMP010000139.1 GCA_903893525.1 uncultured Acidobacteriia bacterium
CGGAGCCGTTCTTGGCATGGATGCAAACGCTAGGCTCCAATCAGATTTCAGTAAGCGCATTTACGATCAACTACCTCATGCCGCCGATTGAATCTCCACCACCATCCGCATCCTCAGACACGCGAAAGCGGCTTCCAACTGCTCAATCCGCGACTTGTGGTCGATGTCCATAAGCCGCTCCACCTGTTGCTTGTGGATGCCCATCCTGCGAGCCAACTCGGCCTTCCGAACACCCGCTGTCTGCATCGCCATGTAGAGTTCCACCTTCGCCGAGACTAGGACCGAGGGGAGCGCGACCAAGACTGCGCCCAGACCGGTCGGCTTGCTCGGCAGGGGAACCGTTGCGCCCTGTTCCATCAGAGCTGAAATCCCAAGCTGCAAGGCGTCCGGCGCATGGGAAAGCGCGTCCTCTGGACTGCTGCCATTGGTATGGGTGTACGGAAGGTCGGGGAACAGCACGACGTAGGTGTCGCCATCGGGGATGACGGTTGCGGGGTAAAGCAGCACGCGACTATTTCTCCTTTTCCGGGCCCGGCTTCTCCAGCCCGAGATCCCTGAAAATCTTGTTCAACGTGCAGCCCTTGGATTGCAGCAGCCGATTGGGTTCCTTGTGCGGTCACAGTTGCATGGTAATTTTTTGTTTACGACGTCAAGCGGCAGAGCCGATTGGGCCGGTTACATCACCCGCAATCCCGCCAACCGCTCAAAATAATCCGGGAACGTCTTCGCCACGCATCCCGGTTCATGAATCCGCACAGGCACACCCCCCACTGCTAGCAACGAAAAGCACATCGCCACGCGGTGGTCGTCGTAGGTGTCAATCGCCGCCCCCGGCAAAACGCGCACAGGCGGCGTCACCCGCAGGTAATCCGACCCCTCCTCCACCTCCGCCCCCGTTTTCCGCAGCTCCGTCGCCATCGCCGCCAGGCGGTCCGTCTCCTTCACCCGCCAGCTCCCGATATTCCGCAACACGCTCGTTCCGTCCGCGAACAGCGCGCACACCGCCAGCGTCATCGCGGCATCCGGGATGTGGTTCAAGTCCAAGTCGAACGCCTGCAGCCGACCTGACTCCGGCCCCCGAGCCTCCATCCAATCCTCTCCGTACTCGATCCGCGCCCCCATCGCCGCCAACGCCTGGGCAAATTTCGCGTCCCCTTGGACGCTCGCACGACCGGCCCCAGTCACCCGCACCGGTCCACCCGCAATCGCCCCCGCCGCAAGGAAATACGACGCCGACGACGCATCCCCTTCCACTGCGAATCGCCCCGGGCTCAGGTACTTGCTCCCCATCGGCACCGTGAACCGCAACCAGTCCTCGCGCTCTACCGCGACGCCGAACTGCGCCATCATGCCCAACGTGATCTCGATGTAAGGTTTCGAGATCAGCTCGCCCTCCACCTCAATCACGACCGGTCCCTTGGCAGAGAGCAGTGGAGCCGCTTGAAGTATGCCCGTCAGGAACTGGCTCGAAACGTTGCCGCGGACCCTGAACGGTTTCGATGGCTCCACATTCGCAGCACCAATCCGTAGCGGCGGGAATCCTTCAGCCAATTCGTAGGATATCCCCGCACCCGCCGCATTCAGGGCTTCCACCAGGTCACCTATGGGGCGTTCGTGCATGCGCGGCACGCCATGGACGCGGTAATCGCCGCCGGTCAACCCCAGTAGCGCGACAAGCGTCCGAGCCGAGAGGCCCGAATTGCCGACGAAAATCTCAGCTGCGGTCTTCGGAATGACACCGGTCCCGGAGACCACCACTTCGTCGCCGTCCCGTGAAACTGGCACGCCCAATTGACCCAACGCCCCCAGCATCACGCGTGTGTCGTCGGAATCGAGAAGACCCGAAAGCCGTGTCGAGCCCTCCGCAATCGCCGACAATAGCAGTGCCCGAATGGAAATGCTCTTCGAACCGGGCAGAGCCACCACGCCCTCCGCTTTTTGGAAGGGTGTCAGATCGAGAAACGGGGGGTAGGCCATGGAACTTCGATTTTACCGCCCTCCGTGCAAATGTACACTGCCGATCCAGCGGTCCAGCCCGCCGCTTTCCAAAATCCAATCGGCTTCGCCTGCCAGCAAGCGCTCTCCGAGGCCGGTCAAACTTCCATCCTGTGCAATCGCCGGATTCGGCCCGCCCATCAACCCCTCCAGACGAAGAAAGACGGAACTATCCCCCCAGGGACACTCCTCGTAAGCCATTGCCCGCCGATAAAGCGTATGCCGATCCCCCGGACCCTGTTCCGCCGCCCGCAACAGCTCCCGTTCCAGTCTCGACAGCCCATCCACCTCGCCGGGGTACTCCTCCAGCAATCGCGGAGGCCCATTCGGACGACCGGAACGGAAGGCCGCCCACGCCACACGCGCGGCCTCCAATTGCTCCCGCGAAACCGGTAGCCGAGTTGGCAGCAGGGCTGCTAACTGCCTGCCGTTCAGCTGACCCAGACCATGGAATGGCGAGACCTCCTGGTGCGAATCGATCCGTACCATGGTCAGCTCCACGGATCCCAAGTCTTGGCCCGAAAACCAATCCAACAGTTGCATCAACAGCAACTCGTCGAACAGATCGTGCTCAAACCACAGCACGACTTCATTATGCAGACGAAAACCCTTCAACACCCGAATCGCCTTCAGGAACTTGGCCAGAATCTCCGCCTCCAAGCCCCAACCAAAACCCGCGAAGGCTCTGGCGCGGATCGCGGCCAAATCCTCCAACGTGTCCGTCATCGGGACGGGGCCGTCATGCAGTGGATCGGCCCACGCCAGATACTCTCCCGGAATTCCGGCTTCGCGGAACCCGCGAAGAACAGAATCGCCGTTGGTGATGTGCAACATTTACTTCACGCGGGCCATCACCTTGTGCACCGTGGCCATGATCCGCTCCTCGGTGCTCTCGGCCCAAGGAGCGGGCATCGCGTAGTAATACATCGAATCCATCACCTCGTAGCCGCCCTCTTTGGAAACGCGCAGCGACGGGATATAGGCCATAACGTCGTTCGAGTAGCCAGCCACCATCAGGTTTTGTCCAGGAAACTCCTTCTTGATTCGCAGGTCGTAGTCCACCAGCGTCTCGCCACCCATTGCCACCACGGTGAAGCTCTTGCCGAAGGAAATGGCTTGCACAGGATATGGATAGTGCCGGATCGGGTCCCCCCGGTCGATCCGTTCGATCATCGTCTTGGCGTGCGTCACGCGAGCCGCAAGCTTGTCGTTCAGCCTTGCTTCGAACGTAGCCCTGTCCGTCGGCTGGAAATCCAGATCCACCACTTGGAAAGCAGTCTTGATCGGTCCCGAAACCCTCTCCACTTTCCCGCCCAGTACCCGACCGACTTCCACGGCCAGCTCATCCCCGTGTTTCCGTGCCAAATCGATTGTGCCGCGCGGATTGGGATTCTGGTCGGCACCGCACAGCAGTACAAACATGGCGGTCGCGCCTGGGTTGGCCTTTTCGATGGCTTCCTGGGCGAAACCGGCATAGTCGCCGCTGACGCGGTTCTCGTCCCCCGGCAGCGTCGTATTGTGGCAGGCATACCCGAACACGATGGCTTTGATTTTTCGCACGCCCTTGGTGTCCACCGATTCCACCCGCAACACGGGAACGTCGAAGTCCGATGGTCCTTTCGGATTCAGCCCGATTTTGACGGCCCCCGTCACTCCTTGCCGCCGGTTCATTGCGAATTTGGTTTCGCCGTGTGCAACGGAAATTTCCACCGGACCCAAGTCCGCCAATGCCCTCCCGATCACTTCCACAAGGGAATCGGCAAGCCGATCAGCGTATTGGTCGATGACCGTCTTGTCGGCTTCCGACATCGGGAACATGAGGGGCAGGGTGCCTCGCACATATGGTCCGGTGTGGGTGTGGGACGAATTGAAGAGGATCTGTGCCCGATCCAAGCCGCTCGTCTTGGCGACCTTCGCCGAAACCACATCGGTAATGCTCCGTGGCAGCCCGATCAGGTCGGTTGTGACAATGACGACTTTCTGGTTTTTCCCTCGCTCGATCACCAAAGCCTTGGCATGTAGATCCGTGACCTTGCCCTCGGAGGGTTTGGTGCGGCTGGCGTACCCGGAGAGCCGGATTGGCACCGTTGGTGTGATGTCAACGGCAGCTACGCCCGCACGGTACTCGGTTCTGCCAAACGCCAGGCCGCAGGCGAATAAGAATAGATAAGAAAGTCGTCCTGTCACGCTGTACACCTGAAAACTTTATTCCTCGTCGGTAACGCAGCCCTGGCTGGCCGATTTCACCAACCGGATGTACTTGGCCAACGTGCCGCGCGTTTTCTTGTACGGGGGCATGACCCAGGCCGCACGGCGCGCAGCCATTTCCTCATCGGAAACCGCCACCGAGATCTCGTTCTTCTCGGCGTCGATGGTGATGATCTCGCCGCTCCGGATCAAGGCGATCGGTCCGCCCTCCTGTGCCTCCGGCGTGATATGCCCGACCAGGAAGCCGTGGCTGCCGCCGGAGAAGCGTCCGTCGGTGATCAGAGCCACGTCCTTGCCCAAGCCAGCGCCCATGATGGCCGAAGTCGGAGTGAGCATTTCCGGCATGCCGGGTCCACCCTTGGGACCCTCGTAGCGGATTACAACGATGTCGCCCTTGCCGATTTCCTTGCGTTCCAGTGCCGTGAGGATTTCCTCCTCGCAGTCATAGACGCGCGCCGGACCGGAAAACCGGAGACCTTCCTTGCCGGTAATCTTGGCGACGGAACCTTCCGGGGCCAGGTTGCCCTTCAGAATCTGGAGGTGTCCGCTCGGCTTGATCGGGTTGTCGAAGCTGTGCACGATGGGTTGTCCAGCCGGCAGGCCCGGAACATCGGCCAGGTTTTCGGCAATCGTCCTGCCCGTGACCGTCATGCAGGACCCGTCAATGCGGCCCGCTTCCAGTAGCATTTTCATCACTGCCGGAACACCGCCGATGGCGTGCAGATCCTCCATGACGTATTTCCCGGACGGCTTGAAATCGGCCAGCATCGGGGTACGGTCGCTGACGGCTTGGAAGTCGGAAAGCTCCAGAGGCACATCGACGGACCGTGCGATCGCCAGCAAGTGCAGGACGGCATTGGTGGAACCGCCCAACACAGTGATCAGGACCATGGCGTTTTCGAACGCCTGGCGGGTCATGATGTCGCGGGGCTTCAGGTCCAGTTCCAACAATCGGCGCATGGCGGCACCGGCGCGGACGCATTCGTCGAGCTTTTCGGGTGCGTCGGCCGGGTAGGAGGAGCTGTAGGGCAGGGACATGCCCATGGCTTCCACCGCCGCAGCCATCGTATTGGCTGTGTACATGCCGCCGCACGCACCTTGGCCCGGGCACGCATGGCGCACGATGCACTGGCGCTCCTTTTCGCTCACCGAGCCCATGATGAACTCACCATAGCTCTGGAAGGCCGAGATCACGTCGAGCGGGCCCCCGGACTTGGCTCCCTCGTCGTGGCCGGCCCGAATTGTTCCGCCGTAGACCATGATCGCGGGGCGGTTGAGGCGTCCCATCGCCATCATGCAGCCGGGCATGTTCTTGTCGCAGCCGGGGATGGTGATCACGCCGTCGTACCACTGGCCGCCCATGATCGTCTCGATGGAATCGGCGATCAGGTCGCGCGATTGCAGCGAGAAGCTCATGCCGTCGGTGCCCATGGAAATGCCGTCGCTCACGCCGACGGTGTTGAAGCGCATCCCGACCATTCCGGACGCGGTCACCCCCTCCTTCACCTTGACGGAGAGGTCCAGCAGGTGCATGTTGCAGGGGTTGCCTTCATACCAAACGGAGGCTATACCGACCTGCGCCTTGGCCATGTCGGCCTCTGTAAGGCCGGTGGCGTAAAGCATGGCTTGTGAGGCACCCTGCGACTTGGGCTGGGTGATGCGGGAACTGTAACGGTTCAATTGGCTCATGGAGGGAAAAGGTACTTCGTTGATTATATTCGGCAAGGGTTCGCGCTCACTCGGCGAAGTGTGGCTCGATGACGTCAATGATGCGGTCCAACACGCCGAGAGGATGCATCGCGGGGAACGGCAAGTGGATCTCGGCACCCGGGTGCATGTGGGATCGGGGTTGGTGCAACGGATCGTAGCCGTCCTTCGGCTTGTTCAGGTCGATTCGAACATATGTAGGTACTCGTGAATGGGGCACTTCGAGGTGAAATCGATATGCGAGCAACTCGGAATCGGTGGTCCGGCGACGCAGCGTGATGCCAAGGGCAAGCTTTGCCCCTGAGCGAAAGCAAATACATGGGTCGGTGGACGAAGGTTTCAGTTTTCCTGGACCGGCATCTATCTGCTGGCAGTCGACATCCTCTTTCGGCGGCCGGTACAAGTGGACGAGCTCGACTCCGGACTCCTTCCCCTGTCGATCTTGATCTGCAAATATGCCCGGAGATCACGCACGAATTGCTCCGGCGAGGGCAGTCTGATTCCAGCAATCTTGGCGGTGGTGTGGTCTTCGAGGTCGCTGACACTCGTATCGGGGTTCCAGCTAGAGTTAGACAAGATCGCCTCTTCCCATCAGGACCAGCCACTCCGCGAAATCTGGATCCGCTTCAAGGGCACCACTCTCGGCGGCTGCTTGGATTTCGCGGTCTGTCCGTCCGTAATACTGACGGAGCTCAACGAGCCTATCCTCGACCTCTTTCTCGCTCATGTAAACTTGGTCCGGCTGCAACTCTAGGACCGGACCAAGGTAGCTTGACAGATTCGGCGCGGTTCTGAGCAGCATTGTGCCGGTAGTCGGCAAGACGATGAACAGGATGGCCTTTCTGGTTTCCAAACGACTTCGGTTGATGTCAAGGAATCGGAATTGTTCGACCGGCCAGTCATCAAGGCCCGAGACCAAGGTGATGGTTGCAGCGTTTTCGCGCAGCTGAGCCAAGAGGTCCGAACAATCGACAACGCAAATCTTCGACGGCGACGTCCCCAGTTGAGCCTGAATTTCTTCGACGATTTCATCCAAGATCGGCCCGGATGGGTCGGGGCAAGTCGCCAAGATCATCGGATTACCGAAATCCACAATGGTTCCCAATAGGCGAGCCAGTCGAAACGGCGTGATCGGGCTGGTTGTCATACAGTCAGCGCGCGGGCCAACGCGGGGTGTACCTCGTAGGTAGATTCCCGCTCCAAGACTTGGCGGTTGATCAGCAACTCCATGTTTCCGGGCCTGGACGGATCGAATCCAGTGCCGGCCAAAATTTCCCTCAGGACTTTCACCTGTTTGGTGCCGAGAGTCAAATGGTATGTTCGACCGAGCTCGGCAATCGCTTCCTTCACGTGGCTTGAACCAATACGATCCTCGTTGTCCAGGAAGGCGCTAAAACCAGCTGAACGGGCCAAGGAAATCAGGTCGCGCAGGACTCCGCCCGATGCGAGGCTGAGTTCCCGCATTTCGTTGGTGTCCATGAGACTCCGTGCTCCACGGGTATCCAGGATCCGCATCGGCAGCCCCATGTCCGACGCGTCCGCAGTCGCCGGTGACAGGTACTCGACGTGGTCGAAGTAATCCTTGATCTGACGACCAGCTCCGTACATAAGGGATAGCGGGCCGGTCATTATTACGGAGATGTTGAGATCCTTGAGGCCATGGAGGTCCTGTTCCACGATCTCCCAGAATTGCTCGGGCCTGATTAGTCGATCTAGTCCGTCAAATATCGCAACAACCTCTTGGCCGCGTTCGGCGATGTGCCTGACTAGCTGGCCCACGTCATTTGCCTTTGGACCCTCCAAGCTTTCAACGTCCTGAATCCGGTCAACGGCCATTCGCAGGCTCGGACTGACATGGACGGCGGTAAACTCGGCCAGCTGCAATCCAATGGCTCTAATTAGGGAACCACGTTGGACTTGGCTTAGGTCCTTCGGTGCCGTGACGTCCAGATAAACCGCAAGAGCATTGGTTGTTCCATGCAGTCGCTGCCGTGCCATCAGCAATTGAGTTGTTTTGCCAGACCCGATTCCTCCAACCAAGAGCTGCTGGCATCCCACATCCAAGTCAGCGCGCGCAGCCAACCTCATGTACTGGGTCCGTCCCGGATCCTCGCAAATCAAGCGCGCTTCATACGCATCCAGCGCAGACGCCACCGGGTCGAACCGCTTCATGTACTCCCGGAAAACCTGGCGGCGGTCCTTTATTTCAGCTATCGCGGGCGGCTGCGTCATGGGTTCTCATTCACAGTCTACAGCTTCCATGATTGGCCACTGGGCTCCCGACCCCGAACCGTGTAGACTACACGGGTGCGCACCACGCTCCTCCTCATCCTGCTTTTGGCGTCAACCCTGCAAGCGGCCGACGGCGACTGGCCCTTCTACGGCGGCGACGCCGGCGGCATGAAATATTCCGCCCTGAACCAGATCAACCGCGACAACGTCTCGCGCCTGGTCCCGGTCTGGACCTGGCACTCCCGCGACATGCATCGTGGCGCCAAGGCCGGGTTGCGGGGAAAGCAATCGGCCTTCGAAACCACGCCGCTCTATATTGGCGGCACCCTATATGCAACCACCGCCTTCGGAAGAGTGGTCGCCTTGGATCCGCTCACCGGCAAGGAGCGGTGGGCGTTTGATCCGCACGCGGACCCCAACGTCGGGTACGGCGACTTTGCCAACCGGGGAGTCGCCGCCTGGGGCTCCGGCAAGGATCTGCGCCTCTTCATTGCGACCATCGACGCACGCCTGATCGCCTTGGATGCCGCGACCGGGAGACCTGCCTCCCAATTCGCCAAATCCGGCCAGGTAGACCTTCGAAAGGGCTTGAGACTCCCGCCAAAGACCAAATCGGAGTACGAAGAAACCTCACCACCCGTGGTCATCGGCGACCTGGTTGTCGTCGGTTCCGCCATTGCCGACAACCAGCGGACCAACATGGCCAGCGGCGAAGTCCGGTCCTACAACGTCCACACCGGCAAGCTCGCTTGGACCTTCGATCCGCTCGCCGGGACCAAGACCGGGGCGGGGAACGCATGGTCGGTCATGAGCGTCGATGAAGCGCTCGGCCTCGTCTTTGTCCCGACCGGCAGCCCCAGTCCCGACTATTACGGCGGCATGAGGAAGGGCAACAACGCCTACGCCAATTCCGTGGTTGCCTTGGATGCCAAAACCGGCAAGGTCCGGTGGAGTTTCCAGACCGTCCACCATGATTTGTGGGACTACGATGTGGCATCCCAACCAGCCTTGGTTACGGTAAAGGGCCGAGCCGCTGTTGCGGTCGGCTCCAAAAGTGGAAACGTGTTTCTGCTGGACCGCGAGACCGGGTTACCTTTGTTCGGCGTCGAGGAGAGGGCCGTACCCAGGAGCGATGTTCCCGGCGAGGAGTCCTCCCCGACCCAGCCCTATCCGAAATTGCCGGCCCATCTTGGCCCCACTCGCTTCGAAGCCTGGGGTCCCACCGACGACGAACGCAAGTGGTGTGCGGACACGGCGGCCAAACTCCGCGATGACGGCATGTTCACCCCGCCATCCTTGCGCGGATCGGTCGTTTTTCCCGGCAATGTCGGTGGCATGGCTTGGGGCGGTCTGGCTTTTGACCCATCGGGCGGCACGATGTTTGTTCCCTACAACAGGCTCGCAGCCGTGGTCCGGCTCGTCCCCCAGCCGGAGCTGGCGGCTGCGGACAAGGCTCGGCCGGATTGGGAGACCTCCCCTCAGAAGGGGACTCCGTACGGGATGCAACGAACATTCCTTCTGAGTCCCAAGGGTTCGCCCTGCACGGCACCGCCGTGGGGAATGATGGCGGCAATCGATGCAAACAGTGGTGCGCTCAAGTGGGAGGTGCCCGTCGGCAGCATTCCATTCGCCGGCAATCGTCCGGAGCTAGGGTCGATTGCTCTGGGCGGACCCATCGCAACCGCCGGGAAACTTGTATTTCTCGGGGCCACCCTCGATCCCTATTTGAAAGCCTACGATTCTGAGACAGGGAAGGAACTCTGGCGCGGGGCGCTACCGACATCGGCACGCGCAACTCCCATGACATTCCTCGGTCCCGACGGCAAGCAATACGTGGTCATTGCCGCCGGCGGACACGACGTGCCCGGAAATGTCCAAGGAGACGAACTGGTTGTGTTTGGCCTCAAATAGGGCCCCACGCCTACCAGGCCAGCAGCCCGGCCATCGTGATCCGCAAGTCTTCCGTCTGTGGCAGGATCCGGTCCTCCAGATCAGGGTGGTAACCGACCCACACATCCATAGCCGCTACCCGCTTCACCGGCGCATCCAGGAATTCGAACAACTCGTCGGCAATCCTGGCCGCGATTTCCGCGCCGTAGCCAAAGCTCAACGTGTCTTCGTGGGCCACAATTACCCGGCTCGTCTTCCGCACGCTTTCCGCGATGGAATCCCAGTCGTACGGTGCCAACGACCGCAGGTCGATCACCTCAACCGAAACGTCCGGGTTTCCGCGCTCGATCTCCTGTGCCGCCAGAATAGCCTTCTGGACTACGGCACCATAGGTCACCACTGTCAGCGATTTCCCCGCTTTCACTACACGGGCCTTGCCGAAAGGAATCGTGAAGTCCGCCCCCGGGTACGGAGCCCGGTTGTACATTTCCCGGTAGAGCTTCTTGTGTTCGAGGAATAGGACCGGGTCATCACACCGGATCGCTGTGCGTAGCAGCCCCATCGCATCGTCCGCGCAGGAGGGGAAAATAACCCGCAGCCCCGGAATATGCGTGAAAGCCACCTCCCCGCACTGGCTATGGTACACGGCACCTCCCGTAAGATAGCCGCCAATGGGCACCCTTATCACCAGCGGAGCCTTGAAGCCGCCGTTCGACCGCCACCGCAGGGACGCCAGCTCATCCCGGATTTGCATCATCGCGGGCCAGATGTAGTCGAAAAACTGAATCTCCACCACGGGCTTCAGCCCCACGGCAGCCATGCCCGAGGCCCGCCCAACAATTGAAGCTTCCGCAATCGGGGAATTGAAGCAACGTCGAGACCCGAATTCGGCCTGTAGTCCGGCGGTCAGCTTGAAAACGCCGCCCTTGCCCTTGACCTCGCCCAGGTTCTCCTCGCGGCCGCAGTCGGCCACATCCTCGCCGAAGACGACGATCCGGCCATCGCGCCGCATCTCCTCCTTTAAGGTGGTGTTGATGAGGTCCGCCATGGTTTTGGGATCGCCGGCGGTGGCGGCGGTAGCCTCAAATTGTCCGGATCGCGGGTCCACGGTTTCCGAATATAGGTGCACAAGGACCTTCGAAGGGTCGGGCGAAGGACTGCGCTGGGCAATTTCCGAATCCTCAAACACGGCGATCTGGATCTCCCGCGTGATCCCCTCAATCTCGGACTCTTCGACGATGCCGCTTTCCACCAGGAAGCGGGGGAAGGTCGTCAACGGGTCGCGGGCCGCCTCGTCCTCGCGCTCCCGTTTGGACTTGTACTGTCGTTCGTCGTCGGAAAGCGAGTGGGAATAAGGTCGGACGCAGTGTGCGTGGACCAAGGCCGGTCCCCGGCCCTCCCGGCAATAGGCGACAGCATCCCGCATCGCGCGGTAGGAGGCAATGAAGTCGTTACCATCGGTCTCAATCACCCGAAGGCCGGGAAAATTGAGGACCAGCTTGGAGAGCGACCCGCCCGGAGTCTGCTTTTCGACGGGAACCGAAATTGCGTAGCCGTTGTCCTGAATCAGGAATACCACCGGTGCCAAGCTGAGGCAGGCATGGTTGATCGCCTCCCAGAATTCGCCCTCGCTTGTGGCACCCTCTCCGGACGAGGCCAACACGACCCTATCCTCCCCAGGATGCAGAAAACGGAGCGCCTCGGCGCATCCGACCGCCTGCACAAATTGCGTCCCCGTGGCGGAGGAGCTCGACACGATGTTGCGGGCCGGGTCGCTCCAGTGCGACGGCATCTGGCGACCGCCGGAACTGGGGTCGGACGCGGCACCGACAGCCTGCAGCAGCATCGAGAGCGGTGTCATCCCCAAGGCGAGGCAAAGTGCGCGGTCGCGGTAATAAGGATAGAACCAGTCGTGGCCGGGCCGCATCGCCATACCCGCGGCGACTTGGATCGCCTCATGCCCCGCGCCGCTGATTTGGAAGAAGATCTTTTGCTGCTGCTTGAGGGTGATCTCGCGGTCGTCAATCTGCCGCGACGTCCGCATCAGCCGGAAGGCTTGGACCAGCGCCTCCGGGTCGAGCCCCAAGCTCCGGGCGGCGGAAAGTCGCTCGGCGGCAATGGGTGTGGCAGCAAGGGGTGTGGCGGAAGCCGTCGTCATGGGAGATCCCTGTGTGGCCGGGCACGGGTTCGAAAGCCATGCACGCACCATCAACGAGGATAACAAGTCGGGTGCACAGAACTAGTCAACCCGGGCAACTGGGTCGGTCCCTGCATGTCCGGCCAAAATTCCGCCGTATCGCGGTATCCATACCGAAAAGGTGAGTCTCAGCGTGCCCGCACCGCCCCTCACAATTCCTGACGTCACTTGCACCCGATGGTACAACCGCGGCGCTGATTCCCCCCCCCGGCGAAATCTGGAACTGAAATTCGCCACGCCACGCGTTGTTATCCACGTTGAGCACGCTTCAGGGGTGGAACCCGTGCCCGCGCCGGCGCGGCGGAATGGGTAACGCCTCCCGACGGTTACAATTATGCAAACAACCACTAGCGTTTCCATAGAGAGTCTGCTATCCTAATCGATGTTGAGCGCGAATATGTTCCGCGACCGGTGGCTGCAGCAAGTTTTCCGCTGTGCCTGTTGACAACGGGACTCAAATTGCGCTACGATCAACATGTTGCCTGTAGTCAGGGCAGCGATCGGCTGGGAACTTAATCAGCTCTGGGGTACCATCTCCGGCGTCGGAGATCCGTCCTAAAGCGAGGCCCCGAGGCCCCGAACGAACAATTGCTTGTAACTCTGGCAATTCCGCTTCGTAGGGATGCATGGGCCTGTCAAAGCCTGGATGGATTTATTACAATCCCATCCGAAACAACAAAAGACGCAGTAGGTTGAAGTTCAGGCCGGTTACGCGGTTCGCGGCCAGCGTGAATAACAACGCGAAGATTTACGCCGTTTCTCTTGTAAGGATCTTTAGTGCCGACATTCAATCAACTTGTGCGCAAGGGGCGTAAAGCGCCCGCATGGAAGACGGCCAGCCCGGCCCTGCAGAGCTGCCCGCAAAAGCGTGGTGTCTGCACCCGCGTGTACACCTCAACCCCGAAAAAGCCCAATTCAGCCCTTCGGAAGGTTGCCCGTGTCCGGCTGACCAATGGCATCGAAGTTACCACCTACATTCCCGGAGTTGGTCACAACTTGCAGGAGCACTCGATCGTTCTGATCCGCGGCGGACGTGTCAAGGACCTCCCTGGTGTTCGCTACCACGTGGTTCGTGGCGCTCTGGACACCGCAGGCGTCGCAAACCGCAAGCAGAGCCGCTCCAAGTACGGTGCCAAGCGCCCGAAAGCGGCCACCAAGTAACCGGGCCCAAGCCCGACAGAGGATATTCGCAACATGCCGAGACGCAGAGGCGCAGATAATCGCGAAGTGGCCGCCGATCCGGTTTACGGATCGACGATGGTGGAGAAGTTTGTGTGCTCCATGATGTGGGATGGCAAGAAGCAGACTGCCCAAAAAATCTTTTACGCATCGATGTTGAAGCTGGAAGAAAAGGGCGGCGGAGAAGAAGCCATCAAGTTGTTCAAGAAGGCTGTGGAAAACGCCAAGCCGATGCTCGAAGTAAAAACTCGCCGCGTCGGTGGTGCCAACTACCAAGTGCCGATAGAAGTGCCGCAAAACCGACGCACCAGCTTGGCGATCCGTTGGATTCTCAACAACGCACGGGGACGCGCCGAAAAGGGCATGGCCGACAAGTTAGCCAACGAACTGAACGACGCAGCGAACATGCGCGGTGGCGCAATCAAGAAGCGCGATGACGTTCATCGCATGGCGGAAGCCAACAAGGCATTCGCGCACTACCGCTGGTAACCCAGCAGCAACGAATCAACCGTAAGACACCGGACCGTCAAAGACTTCAATCCACACAATGGCACGCACTGTACCACTAGAACGGATGAGAAACATCGGCATCGCTGCCCATATCGATGCCGGTAAAACTACAACCACGGAACGGATTCTCTACTACACCGGCCGGTCCCACAAGATCGGCGAAGTGCACGAGGGAACCGCGACCATGGACTGGATGGCGCAGGAGCAGGAGCGTGGTATCACCATCACCTCCGCCGCGACCACCTGCTCGTGGCGCGATATGCAGATCAACATCATTGACACTCCGGGCCACGTTGACTTCACGGCCGAAGTGGAGCGCTCGCTTCGAGTGCTCGATGGGGCTGTGGCCGTGTTCGACGCCGTTGCCGGTGTCCAGCCGCAATCTGAAACAGTTTGGCGCCAAGGCGACAAGTACCGTGTCCCGCGCATTTGCTTTATCAATAAGATGGACCGCGTGGGCGCAAATTTCTACCGCGCCGTGGACACCATTGTTGACCGCCTGAAGGCCCGTCCCGTTCCGATCCAAATTCCAGTCGGAGCCGAGGAAAACTTCAAGGGCATCATCGACCTCGTCAAGATGAAGGCTGTCTTGTGGCGCGATGAATCGCTCGGCGCAAAATTTGACGTTGTCGAAATTCCGGAAGACCTCCTCGAACTCGCGGAAAGTTACCGCGAAAAGATGATCGAGGCCATCTCCGAATTCGATGATGCGCTGATGGAGAAGTACTTGGGCGGGGAAATTCCCTCCGAGGCAGAACTGGCCGCCGGTATCCGCAAGGCTACCATCGCGATGAATATCTTTCCGGTGATCTGCGGTTCCGCCTTCAAGAACAAGGGCGTACAAACGATGCTCGACGCGGTTGTCGACTATCTACCGTCGCCACTGGATGTTCCATCGATTCAAGGCACCGATGTCGATGACACGAGCATTGCGCTCACCCGCGAAGCCTCCGACGATCAACCGTTCGCAGCACTAGTCTTTAAAATCATGACTGACCCGTTCGCGGGGCAGTTGGCGTTCTTCCGTGTGTACTCGGGCAAGATGAATGCCGGTGAATCGGTCTTCAATGTCGCCAAGGGACGCAAGGAGCGCGTTGGCCGATTGATGCGCATGCACGCTAACAAGCGTGAGGACATCGACGAAATTCGCGCTGGCGACATTTGCGCTGCCGTAGGCCTCAAAACGGTGTCCACCGGTGACACGATCTGCGACGAAAAGTCGCCAATCATCTTGGAACGCATCGACTTCCCGACGCCCGTCATCCAGCTCGCAGTCGAGCCCAAGACCAAGGCCGATCAGGAAAAGATGGGCATGGCGATTGCCAAGCTTGCCCAAGAAGATCCAACGTTCCGAGTGGCAACCGATCCCGAAACCGGACAGACAATTTTGTCGGGCATGGGCGAATTGCACTTGGAAATCATTGTCGACCGCATGATGCGGGAGTTCAACGTAGTCGCCAATGTCGGCAAGCCGCAGGTGGCGTACCGCGAAACCGTCCGCGGCGAAGCCGAGTACGACTACACCCACAAGAAGCAGACGGGTGGATCGGGCCAATATGCCCGTACCAAGCTACGAGTTTCTCCAAATCCGGACAAGGGATTTGAGTTCTCAAATGACGTCAAGGGCGGCAACATTCCCAAGGAATTCATCCCCGCGATCGAAAAGGGAGTTGTGGAAGCCTTGGAAGGCGGCATTATGGCTGGCTACCCGATGGTCGACGTGAAGGTATCCGTCTTCGACGGTGCTTACCACGATGTCGACTCTTCGGAAATGGCCTTCAAGATCTGCAGTTCGATCTGCGTCAAGGAAGCCTGCCGGAAAGCCAAATCAGTTCTGCTCGAACCCGTAATGGCCGTGGAGGTTGTAGTCCCCGAGGAATACATGGGGCCGGTAAACGGCGACCTCATCTCCCGCCGTGGCCAGCTCGAAGGCACGGAAATCATGGGCAGCACGCAAACCATCAAGGCAAGCGTTCCGCTGAGCGAAATGTTTGGCTACGCAACGGAATTGCGGTCCCGTACACAGGGCCGCGGCAGTTTCACCATGCACTTCGCCCGTTATGACGAAGTGCCCCGCAACATCGCCGAGGAAATCGTGGCGCGTGTGCAAGGCAAGACCAAGTAGTTGTAGTTGAAGAGGATCAGGGCAAATGGCGAAAGAAAAATTTGACCGCAGCAAACCGCACGTAAACATCGGGACGATCGGACACATCGATCACGGCAAGACGACCTTGACCGCGGCGATTACCAAAGTGCTGCACAAGCACAATCCGAAGACGACCTTCCGTTCGTTCGACTCGATCGACAACGCCCCGGAAGAAAAAGCCCGTGGTATCACGATTGCGGCTTCGCACGTGGAATATGAGACGGCCAACCGTCACTATGCCCACGTCGACTGCCCCGGCCACGCCGACTATATCAAGAACATGATCACAGGTGCCGCGCAGATGGACGGCGCGATCCTGGTGGTCGCGGCGACCGA